>JBLHWW010000137.1:0-9950 GCA_047629075.1 Psychromonas sp.
CAGCCTATTATTATCACAGACAGCGTTAATTGGGACATAGCTAAATGCATCAACAAAGTAATCAGATTTATTATTCAAAATAATCCCGGTGGACTTGTGAGCGTAAATTTTTCCTTGTAAGTAACTGATCATAAATTTAATGCTTTTGGTCTTATTTTACCCTGTTGAATCAGGTAATGCCGCGCGAATTTTTTTAGCTTCCTGATCATGACGGCGATCTTTTTCTATCTGAGAATGCGCCTCTGTGATTGTTTGCATGGGCGTGTCAAAAAAACGTATTTTATTACGTCCTTCTGCCTTCGCCTGATACATGGCTGCATCGGAATTTTTGAGTAAGTTGTCTACATTTTGGATTTCCTGCATAAATATGGTTATGCCGATGCTCGCCGTAATATGATGAGTGTAATCACCTAATTTAAATGGAAGTGAAAATTGGTGCTGTATTTTATTTGCGATATGCATAGCTTCAGTCTTGGCCTCTGCTACATTTTCGCTTAGCCCCTCCAGCAAGATTACAAATTCATCTCCCCCTAAGCGAGCCAAACTGTCATTTTTACGCACACAGCTCTGCAGACGGATGGCTATCTGTTGCAATAACATATCACCATCAGCGTGGCCCCTTGTATCATTGAGTTGCTTGAAATTGTCCAGATCAAGCATCATTACGACCCCTAATTTTTCATTACGATCGGCTGAGATAACGGCGTGCTTAAGTCTGTCTAGCAATAAACGCCGGTTCGGCAGTTCAGTGAGAGGATCAAAAAAGGCCAGCCGACTAATTGCATCAATATGATTGTGCAGCTCAGTGGCATCATTTAAGACTAAAAAAAGAATCTGCTCACCGTGTTCGTCAACGGTCGAGGCCGCCACCAGATAGCCCCAAAATGAGGTGTTGTTGTGGCGCTTAATTTTTAGTTCACAAACCTGTGGTTGCATAGTGTTAATGATCTCTTTACAAAAAATGTAAAACTTATCTGTGTCTCCACGTTCAATGAATTTAGTAAAGGGTGATTGTTGCAGCATAGAGACAGTGCAAGCTAATAACTTGCTGCCGGTGTTGTTAGCCTCGAGTATAATGCCATTTTTGCTCAGGGAGAAATATCCGACGGGCGCTAAATTGTAAAGCTGAATATAACGTTTACGTGAAACTTCCAGCTGTTCATAGGCGCTCAGCAAATTTTCATTTTGTATCTCCAGTTCAATCTGAAAAACGCTCAACTCATGGATCAGTCCCTCAATCTTTTCACTGCTCAACTGTCTGACATCGACCGGTTTTGCAAGCATTTTTCTGCTCGCGATGAGTTCAGCCTTCTCTCGCAGCAATTTTTTTTCCTTGCTTAAAGCAAGCCTTTTGCTGGTAATGCTTTTTTTCTTGCTCATGATTTTTGACCTTCTAATAGACGTTCTATATTAACGATGGCATAAATACTGTCGGACTCATTAACCAGTACGGTGGCGGTGATCCAGACATCAAGGAGCGACCCGTTTGCATGTAAACGTTGGCTTGGATAGGACTGACTGGCCTGATTAAGTTTTCCTATCATTAGTAACGCTTGGGCTTGCTGTTCAGGGGGGATGTGCTGGATAGTGTTCATGGTGAGTGCTTGTTGCTCTGTCCAGCCGTATAAGCGAACTGCACCGTTGTTCCAGGCTAAAATGTGACCGTCAAGATCTTGAATGATAAAAGCATCACGGGCATTCTGCATTAGGGAGCCTAAGTGCGGTAAATTGCCCTTTTTAGGTATTAATGCCCGCTCGTGACGGATCTCGGTGATCTCGCTAAAAGTGATTACGCAGCCTTCAATGGTGTTGTCTATGGTGCGGTAGGCTGACAGCTGCACAGTATACCAGTGACCGAGTGTACTCTGGACTTCCCTGGATTTAGGGGTCAAGGTATTGAGCACTTCCTGCAGATCAGTGGTTAGCTCAGTGTAATTGATTAAATTGGACGGTATGTCGGTGATAGGCCGACCTATGTCGCTGGAAATAAAGTTGATGATATTAGTGGCGGAGGGTGTAAAGCGCATAATTTTCAAGTTAAGGTCGACAAAAATGGTGGCGATGCTAGTACCTGAAAGCAGATTATTAATATCATTATTGAGCCAGTATAAATCGACTAATTTCTGTTGCAGCTCACTATTAACCGTAATCAACTTCTCGTTGGTTGATTGTAATTCTTCTTTTGAGGTTTCCAGCTCTTCGTTGGTTGATTGCAACTCTTCATTTATTGACTGCATTTCTTCATTGGACGATTTGAGCTCCTGGTTAGAGGCTTCAAGGGACTCATTGATGCTCTGCAGATATTCATCTTTGACGCACAACTGTTGTTTTAGTGTGCGGATTTCGTCAGTTTGATCAATGTTCTCTGCATTGAGAGCGGTCGTTGTGGTGCTTACCGATTCTTTGATTGGTGCTTCTTGCGTTTGCCGGTAGGGTTCAAACAGGACTAAAAAAACCGGGGTTGTGGACAGAATATCGGGTACGGCAGTAATAGCTAACAGGGTCAAATTCACGTTTAAGTAGTGGTCATTACTTTTAACCCGCAGGGCTGAGTGATGCACTGTATCTGGTTTTCTTCGCACCTTGTGCAGTGCTATAGTTAAGTCGAACTGCAACCCGCTGCGGGCCATTCTTAGAATATTATAAGCGCTAGCATTTTTTGGCACGGGCTCTAGATATTGGCCAGTGCGGCCATACAGATAAAGAATATCGCCTAGATCATTGATCAGTGCGCCACTTAGGGGGAGGTGCAGTAAAATCGCTTGTTCTGTGATCTCACGCAATGAACGCATCTTATAGACAGATGTAGAGGCAGGTGAAGGTGCTAGCATTGTTCTATATTCTTTAGCTGTTAGCGCCAGTAATTTAGAGCAGCCAAAAGCGACCAGCTTTTTATAAATAATATGATTTTTTTTCCAATAAAGTTTAGCTTTACTGTCTAATATTGAAAATAAATTTGTATAACCAGTAACATTTTCTGAGCTACCCAGAAATAATACGCCACCATTCTTTAGCGCATAATGAAATAAAGACAGGATTTTTTTTTGTAAATTAGTGTCCATATAAATAAGTACATTGCGACAACTGATCAAATCTAGTTTGGAAAAGGGCGGATCTAAGATCAGATCGTGCTCAGAAAATACCACCATATCGCGGATCTCTTTATTGATACAAAACTGCTGATTCTGTGTGTTCAAGTTAAAGAAATGCTTGATCCGTGTTTGAGAAATATTTTCGCGGATACTGACTGGATAATGACCATAACGCGCTACGGCAATAGCCTTGGAGCTGATATCGGTTGCAAATATTTGCACATTAACCTGCTGTTTAAATAAATTCATTGTTTCTTTAAATAGCATCGCAATTGAGTAGGCTTCCTCACCAGAGGAGCAGCCAGGTACCCAGACGCGAAGCGAATTAGTGGCGGATGCCTGCGTTAATAAGTCAGGTATTATTTGTGTTTCCAGAGTTTTAAAAGCGGGTGAATCGCGAAAAAAATGGGTTACCCCAATCAATAGATCGTTAAATAACGCATTCGCTTCAGAGGGGATTGTCTGTAAACAAGATACATAATCGTTTAGAGAGGAGAGATGATGTACGGCCATGCGCCGCTCGATACGACGCACTATAGAGCTCGATTTATACTCAGAAAAGTCATGACCTGATTTATCTAACAACAACATAAATATTTGATCCAGGGCATTGTCAAGCTCTTGTGGTTCGCTATTTTCTAACGGGGCCTTGTTAAAATTACGGTCGACATAGGCGATAAGCTCGGCGGGCATCTGGCTGGGAAGCAGTTGATAATCGACCAGACTTGTAGCGATAGCGCTGCGTGGCATACCATCATATTCGGCGCTGTCCGGCTGCTGTACCATGACCATGCCACCTAAGTCTTTGATCGCTTTTATGCCTAATGTGCCGTCACTGCCGGTACCGGAAAGAACAATGCCAATGGCGTGTTCGAGTTGATCCTTGGCAAGGGATCGGAAAAAAAAATCTATTGTAAAACATTGACTGCGAGGCATTATTTGCTCATATAAATGTAACTTACCCTGCACAAAAGCCATATCATATTTGGGCGGTATGATGTATGTGCAATTAGGCTGCACTTTCATGCCATCTTTGACCTCGAAAACCTGCATGCAGGTATAAAGTTGAATTATTTCAGTGAGCATGCTTTTGTGATTCGGGGCGAGATGCTGTACTAAAACAAAAGCCAAATCTGTCTCTAATTTTTTTGTTATGCCTGAAAAAAAATCTTCAAATGCAGCGAGTCCGCCAGCAGAAGTACCAATACCGACCACCGCAAACTTTTCTTTTTTTGTTTTTGGCTTTGCTTGCTTATTAGGTTTGGCGCTTGACATGTTGATTTTTTCTTCACACTTATTTTCCAATTTAATATGCCAGATAATATATCCCGTCAATATTCGTTGCTTTTTTTTGTGTTTAATTTTAAAAATATTTCATTGTCAATTAAAAGTATTTTTAGTGTAGGCATAGGTTAGAATTATCGCTAATATTTGCGGCATTTCATGGCTATATTATTAATGTGGCGTAGACATTAAAGCGCTAAGGCTGGAAAGTTAAAAAGTTAAAAAGTTGGAAAGATGGAAAGATAGAAGGCTAGAAAGCTCGAAGCTCGAAGCTCGATACGCGTAGGGTGCGCTCCGCGCACCGATTACCATTACTTGTGGTGCATAGAATGCACCCTACGAAGCTCGAAGTCCGATACTTGTAGGGTGCGCTCCGCGCACCGATTACCACTATTTTTGGTGCATAGAATGCACCCTACGAAGCTCGAAGTCCGATACTTGTAGGGTGCGCTCCGCGCACCGATTATCACTATTTTTGGTGCATAGAATGCACCCTACGGATAACTATTCAGCTAGTAGCCTGAAACTCGAAGATCGAAACTCGAAGCTCGATACGCGTAGGGTGCGCTCCGCGCACCGATTACCATTACTTGCGGTGCATAGAATGCACCCTACGGATAACTATTCAGCCCGTAGCCCGTAGCTCGAAAGCTCGAAGCTCGAAAGCTCGAAAGCCCGAAGCTGAAACCCAATTAATCAGTGTAGGCTGGTTGATTAAACTCATTTTTTAACGATAAACATTGTCTTTCTGCTAACCACATAAAAAACAGCGCAATTAGACAAAACAGGGCTGAGGCGATAAATACCGTATAATAACTGAAATATTGTGCGATTCCTCCCACGAGAAGGCTGCTTAATAAAACGCTCAGCAGGAGGCTGTTATTAAACAATGTTGAGGCTAACCCAATCTGTTTTTTCATCATATCCTGTACAACCAGCATTCCTAAACTGGCATTGATACCAATAAAAATACCGTTAAAAAGTTGCAGTAATATAAACTGCCAGAGCTGCTCGGCAATTAGCAAACCCACAAAAAATAGCAGGCCGCTAATAATCGCAATATTAATCAGTCGCATTGCACCAAACCTTGGCGCAAGATAGCCAGCGCCTAACATAATTGGAATTTCCACAAAGGCGGCTGTGCCCATCAGGTAACCCACCCATTTAGAATCAAAATCTGCCGCTTGGGTGATATACAGGCTGATTGATGTGATGTACATATTGTTGGCAGTAAAAACAAAAAAGATACAGATCAGAAAGAATAAAACGCCAGATATTTTTGACCAATTCACATTTTTTGGAGCAGACTGGACCTTTTCAATCTGTACATTAGATACACCCACACAAACAATAATAAATACTACCACAGCAAAAAATCCGGCCAGTAGAAAGGTTTGTTTAAACCCGAAAGCATCATTGATTAAAAAGGCTGCGGGCGGCCCAATCACCCAAGACATAGACATGGTTGCACGTATCATAGTCATAAACACAGTCGCTTTATCGGCAAGCTGTTTATCTGCAAAATGGCGTCCCATGCTGAAAATTTGCGGTAAACAAGCGGCACTGAAAGGCATGAAAAAAACAACCGCAAATAATAGCGTGTAATAATGCTGACTCATTGCCAAAAAAATCGTAGTGATAATAAACCCGACTTGTCCCGTTAAAATAATATATTTGCGACTTAAGCCCTGATCTGATTTTTTTGCTATATATTGCGAGACCAATACGCCGCTTAACACCATGCAGGTAATTAAAATACCCATGCTGATTGGGGTGGCGTGAACTTCTTCAATTAGATAAAGACTTAATAGTGGATAAATGAACGCGCTACTTAGCCCGATAAAAAAACAGGTCAATAAATAGGTGATTGATTGCTTGCTAAAGAACATAGTGTACGCCTTGGTGATTGAGTGGTTTCTGAGCGTAATTTAGCAATTTCAAACAGAATAAGTGATTCTTTTTAGGCTTCTTCTGATATTATTCAGTCATATATCGTTATTTTCATGACAAAAAGGTGCTTTTGTTGAAACCAACCATTGAAAACGTCAGTAATCAGCTAGATTTTAGCTGGCGAATCCAACGCTATGACTGTTGTGATGCAAAGTTTGACTGGCATTATCATTTTGAATATGAAATTGTGCTATACCGCCATTTAAACGGAAAGTTGTTTGCCGGTGACTACATGGGTGAAATAACACATAATAACCTGTTTTTTTTTGGCCCGAAACTGCCCCACACCGCAATCCACCAGGCGAATATTGATAACCCAAATAACAGCACTTATATCCTATGGTTCAGTCAGCAATGGATAAACCAACTGGTTAATCAGTTTCCTGAGCTCAAGAATTTAAAATCTTTATTAAGCCGCTCAACTCAAGGATTACAGTTTGACGAATTGACTGCTGAACGGGTATTTCAGCTTGTACAAGCGCATCAAACTTTCACACCTGCGATGGAATTTAGCCGTTTAATAGAAGTGCTGGTGACTTTAAGTGAAGCGAAACAGGTAAAACGTTTAAATACCTATAGCCTGCCAAAGATCGAAGATAATCCCAAAGAGTTAACCCTGGTACGGAAAATTTCTGATTATATTGAATTAAATTTTCGTAATCATATTCAAGTTATTGATTTATGTAATGAGGTACATGTCAGTGAAAGCACCATTTATCGACTTTTTGAGCGGCATTTTGTATGTAGCTTTTCTAATCACGTTAAAGAATTTAGGATCGGCAAAGCCTGTGAACTTTTGATTAATGGTAATACTAGTATTGCGGTTATTGCCGACCTGGTTGGTTTTACTAATTTATCGAACTTTAACCGCCAGTTTAAACAGTGTAAACAGATGACACCCAAGCAGTTTCGTTTACTGTTTGCTTGATACCAAAAGCATTAAGTTTATGATCATTTGCTTTAAAGGCAAAACAAGAGATTGAATCGACATGACAAATTAATTATTGGAATGGGTATTATGTTATCGGTAGGGTGCGCTTCGCGCACCGAAAGTGTCGTAAATCGGTGCGCAGAGCACACCCTACGCGCTGATCACTTAATGAATGCGTTTGCTAAAAAAATTTTTCCATACAATCTTTTATTCATAACGATCGAATGCAATTCACGCCTTGTTATACCAATTCCACTCAATAGAGCATCTAATGAGTGGCATTGGTATAAGCGCATTGGCTTAGGTCTTAATTTAGTTTAATTTAATGACGCGGGTTGCTTGTGATAACCACTGTAAATCACTGTCCGCTAACAGCGGGGATAAAGTGTTAAAGACTTGCTGGTGGTAATTATTAAGCCAGTTTACTTCATTTGGGTTTAATAGTTTTTGATCAATAAGATGCAAATCAAAAGGAACCAAGGTTAAGGTTTCAAACTCATAGAATGTTTTCCAGTCATGGCCATTATCTTTGTTAACCACGGAAACAAGATTCTCACAACGAATACCATATTCATCTTGTTTATAATAACCTGGCTCATTGGAGACGATCATTCCCGGGATTAAGGGCACTGCGCTATTCTTTTTGCCTATCCGCTGCGGGCCTTCATGGACGTTTAAGAAACTACCCACTCCATGCCCCGTACCGTGCTCGTAATCATAACCTTCCTGCCATAAAAACTGACGAGCCAGTGAATCGAGTTGGCCACCATTAGTACCGATTGGGAATTTCATTTGCGCGAGAGAGATATGACCTTTTAGTACTAAGGTAAACATTTTTTTATGTTCAGCACTCGGTGTACCAATCGCGATAGTGCGGGTAATATCCGTGGTCCCGTCAAGGTACTGGGCGCCTGAATCAAACAGATAAATACTATCCATGGCAGGTACTGCCGGTACGCCATTCGCTGCGTTGTAATGGCACATCGCAGCGTTAGCACCTGCGGCTGAAATAGTATCAAAACTCAGTTCCACAAAATGTTCATTACTGGCTCGGAAACTGGCTAGTTTATTCGACAAAGTGATTTCATCATGCAAACACCCGGCGGCAACTTCTGCTGCTAACCACGCGAGAAAACGGACTTCTGAGGCGCCATCACGAATATGTGCCGCGCGGGTACCCGCGAGTTCAGTGCTATTTTTACAGGCTTTTGGTAATGCGACCGGATCATCGCCGGCAATTAATGTCGCGCCTGCCTGTTTTGCGGCAAGTTGGCAAAAGGCATTGCATGTTTCTGGATCTGCGAGTATCTGGAGTTGTTGTTCACCTAATGCTTGGTAGGCTGCTGTTGATTGCGATTCATCTAAAATTTCGACTCCTGCGCCTACATGGTCGTGGAAACCGTCAGGGATCTTGGCCGGGTTAGTGAAAAACGTGAGAGAACCATCTTTATATAAGATAGCCGAGCCTAAGATCACGCAGAAGCAATGGATGTCTTTACCGCGAATATTTAATAACCATGCAATAGAATCTAAGGCATTGATGATCACTGCATCAGCCCCTTTTTCGGCAATAGCAGCACCAATTTGTTGGCGTTTTTCTAAACTTTGCTGGCCGGTATACTGTTCATCCAGCAGTAATCCTATATTGGTTGTCGGTAGCGGTCGATTAGACCAACTCAGGTCGACTAAATTTTCTTGGACCGCAAGCAGATTTATCTGCTGTTTAGACAGGGTGTTAACACTGGCATTGTGCCAGTTCAGGTTGTGGACTTTGGGATCATACCCAACATTGGCTTGCACGGGTAATTGCTGACTTAACCAGGCTATATGCGGGGTTTCATGCAGATCATAAAATTCAAATAACTCAGTATTGACCTGTTGCTTAACTTGAATAGTATAACGGCCATCAACAAAAATTGCTGCACGGTCTTTTAAAATAATAACAGTGCCCGCTGAACCACTGAAGCCACTACACCATAATAGGCGTTGGTTATGTTCGGGAATATATTCGCCGAGGTATTCGTCGGCACGGGGAATAATAAAGGCATCTAAATTGGCCTCTTCCATGTGCGCGCGGATTGTTGTCAGTTTTTGTGCGATTGTTTGAGGCAAGTTAGGCTCCGTTTATTTTAAAGGATAATACTAGCTAATAGTAAGACTCTAACCTGTTCTGCTTTAGATATACAAGAGTTGCTAGAGAAAATGGAGATATTTTTAGTCAATCAAGTTGTTTCGTTTGCTTCAGTATTTGCAGCCGTTTATTGGCGCAAGTGCTTGATATGAAGTGCTGTCAATTCAAAAACTAATCCCTTGGATATTTGTTTAAAGAGCAACTCACAAAGAAAGTTTAATCACAAAAAGAGATTGTTTTTATCGAGGGTGGCAATTAATATCAATCAGATTTAGACGTTAAATCTTCAACGACAGTTACCTATACCCAAACAACTTCAAAATGCAGGAATAAGCAAGTCGATAAGTGATGAGGTTCTAGGCAGAAGGTTGATGATCTAGTCATTCTAAATCGAAACATTCTAACAACGAAGATCATCGTTTATCGCATTGCCCTTAGGGAGTTTTGCCCGAAAGTTAGCACTGTGTTGCAATATTTGAAAAGGGAATGCCATTCTCATCATGTTACGCCTTGTTCTAGTATCCGGGCGAAGCTCTGAATCGGCATTTTGAAGTAGCTTGGG
>JBLHWW010000138.1:0-9947 GCA_047629075.1 Psychromonas sp.
TATTGGTGACGTGCTAATGATAAGGACCAAATAATGGGCGAACGGTTTAACTTTTGTTGGGAAAATATGGGTGACGTGCTAATGATAAGGAAAAAATAATGGTCGATCAGTTTAACACTTGGTGGGAAAGTATTACTGAAAGAGAGCAGCAACTATCATCAGCTTCTGTATTTATGGTATTGATAGCCATTATTTACTGGGGCATATGGCAGCCGTTATCGACCGGGCTTGATAATAGTGAGAATCAATTACAGCGAGCGCAGCAGACATTATCGACCACCGAGCAACGCGCAACTCTGTTAGTTAGCACTGGTGTAGGACAAGGACCTGTTGTTAATCAAAATCAAAATATCATCCAGATAGTGACTATCAGTGCGCGGCAAAGTGACATTACTTTCTCGCGTATTATCAACCGTAATGAACAAGTTGAAGTGCAGATAAATAATGTTGAATTTGAGCGTTTCATTAACTGGCTCTCGGGATTAAACACTAAATACTCAGTGTCGGTGCTCCATGCGGATATATCTCGTGTAGATGCAGAAGGTTATATTAAAGTTTCTCGTCTCTCCCTTGGGTATTAATGCTTTTAACTCTGTCAAAAAGATTTTGTCTTTATGAAAATTAAATTTATTAATTCTTCAGGAATCAATAATGCCTTTAACTCTGTCAAAGAGATTTCGTCTTTATGAAAATCAAGTTTATTATATTGTTTGTATCTTTGTATTTGATAGCGTTGCTGATAACCTTACCTGCAACTACATTATTGCGTTTTATCCCTCAAAACATGGGGCTCGAGATTGCAGGTGTCTCCGGCTCCCCATGGCAAGGTAAAGCTGCGCTATTATCCTATAACAAAAAAATCAACCTGCAGCGCGTCTCATGGGATGTAGACTGGTTAGCATTGGCTGCTTTGCAGATTAAACTGAATGTTAAATTTAACAATGGTCAGAATGCCATGTCAGGTAAAGGTGTTGTTAAATTAGGTGTTTCCGGGCTAGTGATTGAGAATGTGTTGCTTGATTTAAGTGCTCAGGAATTACTCTCCTATGCAGATTTACCTATCTCTGTTGAAGCATCGGGCGATATTACTCTGCTAATAAAAAAGGCATCACAGGGTGATCCATATTGCGAGACATTGGATGGTGTTTTTGTTTGGAAAAATGCACGGGTCAGCAGTGACCTTGGTGAAATAGATATGACCACAGTAAATATTAATTTGAGTTGTGACAAGGGGGATGCGGTTGCTGTTTTGCAGCAGAAATCAGAGCAGCTAAACAGTAATATTAACATCTTATTGCAGAAAGGTGGCGCGTACCAGCTAGATGGGACAGTTAAAGGCAGTCATAAACTTAATCCTGACATAAATCAGGCTCTCTCCTTTTTGGGATCAAAAAACTCTTCTGGTGCTACTATAGTGCGCTTTAAGGGCCGTTTGTGAAGACGATTAAAGAATGAAAATATTATTTGTCATGGATTGACTGAAAAATATTGTTTGTAGCTAGATTAACTTTATGTATGAATATACACTGTTCATATTTACAGTTGAATTTAGCGTGGAGATTAAATAATGAAAGAGCTAACCAAGCGCCAAAATGAAGTATTGGATGTGATTAAAGATCAAATATTAAAGACGGGAATGCCTCCTACACGAGCTGAATTAGCTAAGATCCTTGGTTTTCGAAGCGCTAATGCGGCAGAAGAGCATCTTAAGGCTTTAGCACGTAAAGGTGCGATTGAAATTTTAGCTGGGACATCTCGTGGAATTCGTCTTCTGGGTGAACATCAACATAATGAAAAAGCGCACCAAGACGGATTACCTCTTATTGGTCAAGTTGCTGCAGGCGAACCGATTTTAGCGCAGCAGCATATTGAAACCTATTATGATGTTGATCCTGCTTTATTTCATCCTAGTGCCGATTTTTTGTTGCGTGTGCAGGGTGAAAGCATGAAAGATATCGGTATTATGGATGGTGATCTGCTGGCTGTACATAAAACGCAAGATATCAAAAATGGGCAAGTTGTGGTTGCCCGTGTTGAAGATGATGTAACAGTCAAACGTTTTTACCGGGAAGGTCGCCAGGTGATATTAAAAGCAGAAAACAACCACTTTGGACCGATTAAAATAGACCTGGAATATCAATCTTTTGATATCGAAGGGATAGCCGTTGGTGTCATTCGAACAGCAGATTGGATGTAATTGCAGGCATTTTATTCACTATCCGGTTATAGTTGTGCGTAAGCTTTATCCTTCTTAGAGAAGATGATTTTTAATATAATTGGTTATTAAAATGAAAAAAATATTACTATTTATAGTGCCATTGCTTCTGTTATCTTTTTTGTTATTAGGACGGGCACAGTTTCAAAATGACTTAACTAAAAATGAATCTTTAATTTTATTTAATGAGGGCAAAATTTTAACCGACTTTTCCTTCGATGTGACAGGAAGTGAATATTTTACTAATCAAGATTTACAAGGAAAATGGACACTTTTTTTTATAGGTTATACTTTTTGTCCTGATATCTGTCCGACGACCTTAGCGCATCTTGATAGTGTTTACCCTAAATTAACAGCACAACCCTATAATGACATACAAATTGTATTTGTCTCCGTTGATCCCAACCGCGATAAAGCGGAGAAATTGGCTGAATATGTACATTATTTTAATTCTGAATTTATTGGTGTAACCAGTACGCATAAAGAGTTATGGCCTTTTGTTCAAAATTTAGGGTTGATTTACAGCATTGTGGATCAGGGAGTGGCTGATCCTTATTATTTAGTGGATCACAGTGCTTCAATTGTATTAATTAACCCCGCAGGTGAGCACCATGCCTCTTTTCAAGCGACCATAAATCCAGAGGGTGTTTTCAATGTTGAGATGGACTTAATGGTAGAAAATATCCATCAAATGTATAAAAATTGGCATTAAAAAAACACACTCAGCAAGGGGGGGACTCTGCCATATCCAAACAACTTAAAGATGCTGAGTCTTTAATCATATAATTTAATCTGAGTGATGCGGCTTATCTGCGCATGAGTTATGCAAAGCACTGACATTGTTTGCAATTGAGTCTTTTTACCATGATAAAATCCCCCCTTTTAAATTTAACTACCCACCAGAAAATCTTCGCAATTGCATTTCCGATGATGATTTCAAATATTAGCGTGCCATTACTTGGCCTTGTTGATACCGCCGTGATTGGGCATATGCCTGAGTCATACTATTTAGCCGGGGTCGCCGTAGGTTCAATGATTGTAACGCTTGTTTTCTGGATGCTGGGTTTTTTAAGGATGTCGACTACAGGATTAGTCGCACAGGCTTATGGAGCGAGTGACTATCAGCAAATTATTCGCTTATTGTTACAAGCTATTCTAGTCGCTTTGTTGTTAGCTGTTGCTATTTTACTCTTGCAAAAACCCTTGATCATAATCGCATTAAAATTTATTGAGGGTAGTGAGCAAGTTCTTTTTTATGCTCAGTTATATTTTAATATTCGCATTTGGAGCGCACCGGCGGCTTTGATTAATATGGCGCTCTTGGGTTGGTTACTGGGTATGCAAAATGCCAAAGTTCCTATGTTTTTGCTGATTATTAGCAATGCCATCAATATTGGGTTAGACGTATTATTTGTAGTGTTTTTAGATTGGGGTGTTGCAGGAGTGGCCTGGGCATCTCTATTCGCTGATTATATTTCTTTATTATGCGGCCTGTTACTGGTTAAGAATCACCTTAAACCTTTTTATAAGCAGGGGGACTTACTTAAATTAAGTAAACAACTTGCTGATTTAAATTCTCTTAAAAAATTTATTTTATTGAACCGTGATATTTTTATTCGCACCTTATGTATACAAGTAACCTTTGCGTTTATGACTATGCAGGGGGTTAAATTAGGCGATGCTATTGTGTCTGCAAATTTAGTGTTAATGCATTTTTTATTGCTTATCTCTTTTTCTATGGATGGCCTTGCCTACGCGGCTGAAGCACTAGTAGGGAAAAGCATCGGTACACGTTGTTTAATAAAATTAAAAGAAAGTGTTTATGTCACTTTGTTTTGGGCAGTTATTTTTAGTTTCTTGCAGCTCCTATTATTTTACCTTTATGGGCAGTGGATTATTGCACAGATAACATCGATTGAAAGTGTGCAAAGAGAAGCGCTAAGTTATTTACCCTGGTTAATCATTATTCCGATAACGTCAGTATTAGGTTTTATTTTTGATGGGATATTTATCGGTATGACACGTGCGAAGGAGATGCGTAATAGCCTTATTTTTTCTCTTTTACTGGTCTATTTCCCGGTTTACTTCTTATTTTCAGAACAGGGAAATCACGCCCTGTGGATAGCAATGAATGCTTTTATGCTTGCCCGCGGATTGAGCCTTGCATGGACTTATAGGCAACTTAGTAAAAAAGGAAAACTAATTAATTAAGTGATTTTTTTGGAAAATACCTAATATTTTTTAGGATTATTTGCTAGCCACTATGGGGCTTTATTCAATCACAGTGAGTAGCGGAAGAATGTGTAATCTAAAATAAAGATTTAGTCCAAAACAGCGCACTGCCACATTTTGGATCTAGTACATAATCAGAATAACCTAATTTGCTATAGGCCTTTTTTGCAATAGTATTACCTTCTAAGACCTCAAGGGTGATTTTACAGCAATCGCGAAGCTTAGCGATTTCCTCTATTTTGTTAAATAATAATGATGTTAGACCCTGCCCTCTAAAATCTTGATAGACAACAACATCATGGATATTAAAGAGTGGTTTACACGCAAATGTTGAAAACCCCTCTATTGCCGTTAACAGTGCAGCGGGTTTATTGTTCGAAAATATTAATACTATAAAAATATCGTCACGCTTTAATAAGGTTGGAATCAGGTTTTTTTTTGCAAAAGTTGAGAGATCTTGACCTCCTCCCATTGGATCTGATGCATAGTGTGACATCAAATACAGGTAAGCTTGAGCGTGTTCAGACAGTGATAAATCAGCTTGTACAATATTAAACATTATAACCCCTTGAATAAAAATATTTTCTAGCGCGATAATATCATTTAGAGGGATTTTTTAGCAGTATTAATGAAATTAGTGTTAGACTTCTGGATGTCTAAATAAAAATATATTCTAATGTGGGGTTTTTAAATTATGCCAATTCGTATTTCTGATGACCTGCCTGCTGCTGATATTTTAAGGTCAGAAAATATTTTCACTATGTCTGAAACGCGCGCTAGCCTTCAGAATATTCGTCCTTTGCGCGTTTTGATCCTTAATTTGATGCCGAAAAAAATTGAAACAGAAACACAGATAATGCGTTTATTATCTAACACACCATTGCAAGTGGATGTTGAATTAATACGCGTAGATGCCCGTGCATCACGCAATACCCCGAAAGAGCACTTAGACAAATTTTACAGTGATTTCGACAGAGTCAAAAATCAAAAATGGGATGGTTTTGTGATTACCGGGGCACCACTAGGACAGCTTCCCTTTGAAGATGTTTATTATTGGGAAAAATTCATAGAGATTGTTGAATGGTCACGCCATAATGTAACTTCAACACTCTTCCTGTGTTGGGCTGCGCAGGCTGCGCTAACCTATTTATATGGCTTAAAGAAAGAGACTCGGGGAGATAAACTTTCTGGTATCTATTTACACCGTACCCATCACCATAATCATCCTCTAGTACGCGGATTCGATGATGAATTTTGGGCTCCATTATCACGTTTTGCTGAATTTAATTCAGAGGTGGTATCGGAAAATAGTGATTTAATTATTTTTGCAGATGCACCCGATGCGGGTATTTATTTGGCCGCCAGCCCGGATTGTCGTCAAGTTTATGTTACCGGACATCCAGAATATGATGCGGAGACATTAAATAATGAGTATTTACGCGATTCGCAAGAGGGTTTGACGCCCAAACAACCAGTGAATTATTATCCCGATAATGATTTGAGTAAAACACCGCGGGCAATTTGGCGAAGCCATGGAAACTTGTTATACAGCAACTGGTTAAACTACTGTGTTTATCAAGTGACACCCTACGACTTAGCTGATTTGATATAACTAGCCAATAAAATATTGTCCTGAAAATTTTTGGTCGATTTAATGGCATTACAGATAATAACTTCTACACTTTAAATGTTAGCTATAGAAATTGTTATTTAGCTGATGGGAAAGTAGAAGTAAATAACATAATAAATAAAATAAAGCAGTCGTTAGTTGATATTTTAGAAGCGGGTTCTGCGAATTTTTAATATAGATTTTCGTTGATATCCTTAAGCTAACATGGAGGGTTTTTATTGCTTAGTAATCAGTTTTTAGTGAGGCCATAACCTACTTAAGCGTTAGCAGTCGTAACTCGTTAGCCCGCAGGGTAGAGGGGAAGGCCTTTTTATTTTTTAAATTGAAAATAAGAAACTGGTTTTGGTTAGATAACGAACATGGAGGGGCTAAATATTATTACTTTGTATCCGTTTTTTAAAAGCAGTAATAGCATTTAGGAATGAGCTTTTTTAAGCTATTCATTGCCAGTCCGGCGTTACTATTGCTGTTTTTTGTAACGTGATAGCCGATCATAGGTTGAGTAAAGATTTTTGGTTATGTTTCGACTTTTTCTTAACATCTGTCTACAAATAAACATTTTATTTTCCTCTGTTTATCCGGTGGTGTAGGAAAAAGTGATAATTTAAGAATCAGTTTTATTTAATATGATGGCATTATAATTTTTTTGATAAGTAAAAAATAAGTAAAAAGCGATCTGCTAGTGGTAACCGACGGAAGTCTGCATACACTAGTTAGTTCGCTTTTTTGTATTCTAAATTTATGATGGGGCTGTTTAAACTAAGTGCTCACTCCAAGTGTTCTGATCTTAAAGAGCGCCTTTATTGAGTAAACTGTTCAAAAATTCCGGGAAATTTATGTAAGAGTACCCGCATAGTAAATCCTCTCCTTTTGTATGCGCCTATGCAGCTTTAAATGAATGCTCGCTAGAGATAAAACTAAAAATACCGTTAGGCTTACCCTCTTAGATGTAAATAATAAGCAAGGTTAAAGCGCTTTTTATTTTTAAGCATGCAGAATTTTTTATTTCCTACAGTACAAATTTATTTCATTATTTACAATAGAATATTTCAATAAAAGAGCAGCTTTGATGCGTCAGTTTGAACTACTTTCATGCTAATATTCTAACCTATTATCCACAGTACCAAATATCAGGAAGCCCTATGGTAGTTAACGATCGAAGCGCACTTATTAAGGCGCAGCTAGAAAAGCATATTCTGCTTATTGATGGAGCCATGGGCACCATGATCCAGTCTTATAAATTTGAAGAAGAGGATTATCGTGGCGAACGTTTTGCTGATTGGTCCTGTGATGTTAAAGGTAATAATGATCTGTTGGTTTTATCTCAACCTCAAGTGATTGCTGATATTCATCGTGAATATTTAGATGCCGGGGCAGATATTCTTGAGACTAATACCTTCAATGCAACCTCTATTGCCATGGCTGATTATCAAATGCAGTCTTTATCAGCAGAAATAAATCGCGAAGCCGCCCGTATAGCGAGGCAGGTGGCTGATCAAAAAACGGCAGAAACACCGGATCGCCCGCGTTTTGTGGCCGGTGTTTTAGGCCCAACAAACCGTACCTGTTCAATCTCTCCCGATGTAAACGATCCTGCCTTTCGTAATGTCAGTTTTGATGAATTAGTTGAGGCGTACACTGAATCAACCCGTGCGTTAATTGAAGGTGGATCTGATCTTATTTTAATTGAGACTATTTTTGATACACTCAATGCCAAAGCAGCCGTTTTTGCGGTAAGTGGTGTTTTTGATGAGCTTGGTTATAAATTACCGGTCATGATCTCCGGCACAATAACCGATGCCTCCGGACGAACGCTTACCGGGCAAACAACCGAAGCCTTTTACAATTCATTACGCCATATTGAGCCTATCTCATTTGGCCTGAACTGTGCGCTTGGACCCGAGGAACTGCGCCAATATGTGCAGGAGATGTCGAAGATTTCAGAAACTTATGTGTCAGCTCACCCGAATGCGGGTTTACCTAATGCCTTTGGTGAATACGATTTAGAAGCCAATGAAATGGCTGTGCATATTAAAGAGTGGGCAGAAAGTGGTTTCTTAAATTTAGTCGGTGGCTGTTGTGGTACGACGCCCGCGCATATTAAAGCCATGGCTGATGCAGTTGCCGGCGTACAACCGCGCGTCCTGCCGGAGCTTGAAATTGCCTGCCGGTTAAGCGGACTAGAAGCCTTAACCATCCGCAAAGATTCTCTCTTTCAAAATGTTGGCGAGCGTACTAATGTAACAGGCTCTGCCCGTTTTAAGCGTTTAGTCATGGACGAGCTTTATGATCAAGCACTAGAGGTGGCGCTTCATCAAGTTGTAGCAGGCGCCAATATTATAGATATCAACATGGATGAAGCGATGCTTGATTCATTGTATGCAATGAAACGTTTTCTGAATTTATGTGCCTCTGAGCCGGATATTTCTAGAGTACCAATTATGATCGACTCTTCGAAATGGGAAATTTTAGAAGAGGGAATGAAGTGTGTACAAGGCAAAGGGATTGTTAACTCGATCAGCATGAAAGAGGGCGTGGATAATTTTATTGCTCAGGCTAAGTTAATTCGCCGTTATGGTTTTGCTGTGATTGTAATGGCGTTTGATGAAGATGGGCAAGCGGATACGCGCGCCCGTAAATTTGATATTTGTAAACGTTCCTACGATATTCTGGTTAATCAGGTTGGTTTCCCGCCAGAAGATATTATTTTTGACCCTAATATTTTTGCTGTGGCTACCGGTATTTCCGATCATAATAATTATGCCGTTGATTTTATCGAAGCGGTTAAAGATATTAAAACGAATCTACCCCATGTAATGATTTCAGGTGGTGTCTCGAACGTTTCTTTCTCCTTTCGAGGCAATAACCCCGTTCGTGAAGCTATTCATGCTGTGTTTCTCTATCACTGTATTCAAAACGGCATGGACATGGGGATTGTTAATGCAGCGCAATTGGCCATTTATGATGATATTCCAAAAGAATTAAAAGAAGCAGTTGAAGCTATTATTTTAAATACCAGCCCGGATGCAACGGATAATTTACTGGAACTGGCGGAAAAATACCGAGATTCGGGCAGTGAAAAAGTGGATGACAGTAATGCATTGGAATGGCGTAACCTGCCCGTGAATGAACGTATTGCCCATTCTTTAGTGAAAGGTATTACCGAGTTTATTGTGGCAGATACTGAAGAAGCGCGCGCTAATGCTGAAATGCCGATTGACGTGATTGAAGGGCCATTAATGGATGGTATGAATATTGTTGGCGATCTCTTTGGTGACGGAAAAATGTTTTTACCACAAGTGGTTAAGTCGGCACGTGTGATGAAACAGGCCGTAGCTTATCTCAACCCTTATATTGAAGAAACTAAAGCGGTTGGTGCAACCAACGGTAAAATTGTGATGGCCACGGTTAAAGGGGATGTACACGATATTGGTAAAAATATCGTTGGTGTTATTCTGCAGTGTAATAACTACCAAATCATTGATCTCGGTGTCATGGTGCCAACTGAAAAAATCATTAAAACGGCGATCGCAGAAAAGGCAGATATGATTGGCTTATCCGGCCTAATTACCCCCTCCTTAGATGAAATGGTGTATGTTGCCAAAGAGATGCAGCGTCAGGGTTTAAAACTGCCGCTATTAATCGGGGGTGCAACAACCTCGAAAGCCCATACCGCCGTCAAAGTAGAGCAGAATTACGATCAACCCGTGGTCTATGTGTCTAATGCATCGCGCGCAGTCGGAGTTTGTCAGAAATTATTAAATCCCGCTCATAAACCCGATTTTGTGGAAAAATTGGATAAAGAGTATGCTCGGGTACGTGAACAATACGCCAATAGACGTCCTCGCAGTGCGCCTGTTTCACTGCAGC
>JBLHWW010000139.1:0-9749 GCA_047629075.1 Psychromonas sp.
CAGTAAGGCCAGAAATCGTCCGGCATCGAAAAGTTATAGTGTATTCCAGCGATCGATTGCATGGTGCGCCCATAACGATGCGCAAGCCCTTGACGATAAATATGCTTCATTTTACCGATATTAGAGCTTCCGTACTGGGCTATTGGAATGCTCTCATCTCCCGCTAATCGACATGGCATGCTAGCAGGCCAGAGATACTCGCCCTTTAGGTTATGCAAAGTGAAGTGATGTAAATCGCTTAGATAATCAATACTGTCATCAATCCGGTAATTTACGGGCGTAATGAATTCCAACAAAGCTTCGGAGTAGTCCGTGGTGATACTGCCGTGCATTAAGGGCGAACCAAGTGCCTGTGGGTGTTCACTTTGCGCTATTGTTGCCTGTGAAGTAACCCTTAATCCTTCTTTTTCAATGCCGCGTTGAATACGCGTTAAAAAAGGAAAACTATCGGAGGCTGTCAGTTGTTGCAGACGAGCCTGGTATAAATCGGACAAAATGGATTTCCTCTACATAAGGTTGACTGATGTCAACTGAGCATAAAAACTGCCGTCAAGTTTATTAACGGCAGCGCTAAAGATTACTTGCTCAGGTGAGTGGCATGAAAGCGCAGGTGATCTTCAATAAAATTGGCGATAAAGTAATAGCTGTGATCATAACCATCATGAAGGCGGTATTCCAAGAGGTAACCACTGACTTTTGCCGCTGCAATTAACGTTTCCGGCTTTAATTGCTCAACTAGAAAATCATCAGCCCCACCCTGATCAACTTTCGCTGGGACGAACTGCTTTGCTTTGCGCATCAGTTCGCTGGCGTCATGGTTGCGCCAAGTGTTTTTATCTTTACCAAGGTAGGCCGTAAAAGCTTTTTTTCCCCAAGGGCAGGTCATTGGATTATTGATCGGACTAAACGCCGACATTGAGCTATAACGTTCTGGGTTTAGCATCGCAATGGTCAATGCACCATGTCCCCCCATTGAATGTCCGGCAATAGCCCGTTTATCCGATACTGGAAAAGTTGCTTCAATCAGCGCCGGCAATTCATTCACTATGTAGTCGTACATTTGATAATGACGATTCCATGGTGCTTGTGTGGCATTAACAAAAAAACCCGCGCCCTGTCCCAAATCGTAACTTTCATCATCTGCCACACCTTCACCACGAGGACTGGTATCCGGTGTTACAATTGCGATCCCCAATTCAGCTGCAATACGTTGGGCCCCGGCTTTTTGCATAAAGTTTTCATCCGTGCAGGTCAGGCCGGAAAGCCAATACAATACTGGCACATTTTCCCCGTTTGATGCCTGCGGTGGCAGATAGATAGCAAAGCGCATGTTACAGTTCAGCGTTTTGGCGAAGTGGCGATATTGTTTATGCCAGCCACCAAAGCTTTTGTTCATACTTAAATTTTCAATTGTCATGGTAAAACCTTAAAACGTGCCCAACAGTATTATTGACGATGGGCAGCAGTGAAACTATTACTTGTCAAAATGAATGACAGAGCGGATGCTTTCGCCTTTATGCATCAATTCAAATGCTTCATTGATATTCTCTAGCGCCATAGTATGAGTAATAAAATCACTTAATTTGAATTCACCTTGCAAATAGCGCTCAACGTAATCGGGTAGCTCAGTGCGACCTTTAACGCCGCCAAAGGCAGAGCCTTTCCATGTTCGGCCAGTCACTAATTGGAATGGTCGGGTTGATATTTCTTGTCCTGCACCTGCAACACCAATAATGACGGATTCGCCCCAACCTTTGTGGCAACATTCTAATGCCGAACGCATTAAATTTACGTTACCAATACACTCAAATGAATAATCAACACCACCATCGGTTAATTCAACGATGACATCCTGAATTGGTTTGTCGTAATCTTTCGGGTTAATAAAGTCCGTTGCACCTAATTTTTTCGCCAGCTCAAATTTACTTTCGTTGATATCAATCGCAATAATACGACTGGCTTTAGCCATTGTTGCGCCGATAACCGCCGAAAGACCGATACCACCTAGACCGAAGATAGCAACCGTTGCACCTTCTTCTACTTTAGCGGTATTCATTACGGCGCCTATACCGGTAGTTACACCACAACCCAGTAAACAGACTTCTTCTAGTGGGGCGGTTTTATTGACTTTAGCCAAAGATATTTCGGGTAAGACTGTATATTCAGAGAATGTTGAACAGCCCATATAATGGAAGATTGGCTGGCCATCTTTATAAAAGCGCGTGGTGCCATCGGGCATTAATCCTTTACCTTGGGTTTCACGAATTTTCTGACAAAGGTTGGTTTTGCCCGATAAACAGAATTTACATTCACCACACTCAGGAGTGTAAAGAGGGATAACGTGATCGCCAACTTGCACGCTGGTCACTCCTTCACCAATTTGCTCAACGATACCACCACCTTCATGACCTAAAATAACAGGAAAAATACCTTCTGGATCATCCCCTGAAAGCGTAAATGCATCGGTATGGCAGACACCAGAGGCAATAACCTTCACTAGCACTTCACCTTGACGAGGCAGCATTACGTCTACTTCTTCGATAGATAATGGTTGTTTAGGCCCCCAGGCAATGGCGGCTTTTGATTTAATAAATTGATCTGACATATTTATTCTCACTTTCAGTTGATGGAAATTTTATGGCTATAGGAGATAGGCGTATTCCGTGCATATTAAGTCTAGTCTATTATAATTATTGCTTGGTGATAATGCCGTTATTTAGTAATTCACTTTTACTACTTGGTAACAGTTATTTGATATCTACTTCTATTACACTGATTTAAATTTATTGAATTAAATTCCTAATTATCTACGCTGTTTTTTCTTCCCTAATGATTATGCCCTTGCGATAGGTTAATCATGGCGATCCCAATTGCCACTAGCGCCATGCCGAGCCATGCTGTTAAGTCAAGATGTTGGCGATAAATGACGGTAGACAATAGCGTAACCGTGATCATAGCTAGCCCTGCCCATAAGGCATAAACAATCCCAATAGGGATAACTCTCATTGCTTGCCTTAAAAAAAGGAATGCAGCCAAGTGACCGAACAGAACTAAAGCACTTGTGAGCGGTTTTGTGAAACCATCTGTTTCTTTTAATGCAACGTGTGACGCCGCTTCAGCAACCACCCCTAAAAAAAGAAATAACCAACTCATATTTGCTCCTATAATGGTACTTAAGCTGTTTTTCAGCGCACTGACACCCGGTTTTGTCTAGGGCATTATTCATAATTTCATTAAATTACCGCGCCCTTATGTTATGGCTGTTATTATAGTTATTTCTAAAATAATAATAATATGCTAATTTGTAAAATAACTTGTACATATAGGTAATAATCATGCAGTGGGAAGGTATTAGCGAATTTGTCTACGTCGCCGAAAATGAGAGCTTTACACTTGCCTCAAAAAAAATGGCTATCTCTACAGCGCAGGTTAGCCGTCAGATCAGTGCATTAGAAAAACGGCTCAATATAAAATTATTTTACCGCACCACACGTAAAGTATCCTTAACTGAGGAGGGACGGGTTTTTTATCAGCATTGTCGTGCTGTACTGGATGGGCTGGATGAGGCGGAGCGAGCTATAACAAACTTACAAAGTCGACCACAGGGGAAAGTAAGACTGTCGGCACCAGTGACTTATGGTGAGCAACAGATACTGCCTTTGGTAAATGATTTTGTCCAGCAATACACAGATGTTGAAGTGTCAGCTTATTTAAGTAATCAGCAAGTTGACTTAATTGAAGATGGTTATGATTTAGCGATTCGCATTGGCAAGTTAAGTGACTCTTCCATGATGGCAAAAAAACTAGGTAAGAGGACAAACTATACATGTGCAACACCAGCTTACTTGGCAAAGTATGGCATCCCTCATTCCTTGTCTGAACTGAGTAAACACAATTGTTTGTTGGGTACACTGGATTATTGGCGTTTTAACGAAGCTGGCAGAGAAAAAAATATCCGGGTGACAGGTAATCTGCGTTATAACAGTGGTTTTGGTTTGGTGGATGCGGTGTTAAAGTCGCAGGGAATCGTACTGTTACCGGATTATTATGTGCAGGAACATCTGGACAGTGGAGCGTTAGTCACCATATTAGACAATTATCGGGAAGCTGACGAAGGTATCTGGGCGGTGTATCCACATAATCGCCATTTATCGCCAAAAATAAGGTTGCTGGTCGATTTTCTTGCTGAAAAGTTGTCTTAATCTCTTTAATTGTCGTTATTGCCAAAGTAGGAACGACAATTCATAATTCGAGTAGACTTCGCTGTACTCCTGCAACCACCTCCGTTAGTGCAATAGGTAAATAATATTAAGGTTCTAAGCCCATATATTATAATTGATTTCTTATGTACCCAGAGCAAATATTTTGCCCCTATTTGCATAATTGAGAATATAAAGCACTAAATTTGGATGCAGCCTAGCTTTTATCTGAGAGCCTGTCTCAGTATTAATGAAATCTACCCCGTAAAATGCAGGCTGTGTTCCAGAACACTGTTTGTCAGCATTTATATTTCTTTTTATAACGAACCCAAATACCCGCTTCTTTGATTAATTGTGCTGTTTTCCAGCGCTCAACTGGAAAGCTCAATGTATTTAAGCTTTTCTGCATGCGACGGTTTCCCTGGGTATAATCGCTGCTCTCTAATATTTTTGTATCATTTCAATTAGGTAGCTATGATCTGCAGCGCACTTTTTTGTTTCACGAGGTTTTAAGCCACTGTCATAATTGCTACTTCCGACATTAATCAACCAGCAGATGACGCTCAGGGGCGAGGTCTTCTTATGCTCAGTCATAAACGAGTACGTTATTTTGTTTCTTTTGCAAAGAAGGCCGTGGCTTTTTAGTATTTATTTCTCCATAGGAAGCTGTTTAACTTCTTTTCGCAAGGATAATAACTCAGTCTGTTCATCAGAATTTACCGTTGAATTGGCATGCTCTTCGGCTTTGTGTTTCCAGCTATAAAGCAGGCTAGTTGTGATACCTAAAGCAGAAGCTGTCTCCTGAACGCTATAACCTTGCTCACTGATTAACACTAATGCTGTTGTTTTAAATTCACTCTTAGAAGTTTCTTATTCATGTTCACCTCGATAGTGGATCGTATTATCCAAAATTAAAGTATCCAGTTCAATTAGGCCAGAATACCTGTTTAGAGTTCAACATTCTGTACAGTTTTAGGAGGGGGTAACGTAATGTCCAATATTAAAAAGCATCAGAGAACCTTTATGCTTTCTCTTTTTGCTGTTTTGATTGTTTTAAAGGCAAGGCAACCTTTAGAAATATGAGCCGATACAGCTTTATGAATGAAAAACGATTTTGACGCTGGTCTCTTCGCGCTTTTGATTCTGCCGAATTTAACATGAAATTAATTGCACTGACCTTTCCTGAACAGAAAGAACCGATTGCAGCGATTGATGCCAGTTTTATCAGTAAATCGGGTCGTAAAACAGACAGGTTAGGCAGCGATCACTACGGCAGAGCAGAAGAGGCACAGTGGGATTGGAAATATCGACGATCTGCATTACCGATCTGAAGTCAAATACAGCCTATGCGCTGGATTTAGGTCAAACAATAGATATTGAAGGAGCGACTTGGGTTGAACAATATGCGCAGCATGTTGTTGACCTTGCAGCTAACCTAGGTCAACTTAATAGTCGGTATCTTGCTGCTGATGCCTATGTCAAATTGAATAGCTCTGGTCATTTAACTTTAAGCTTTCGAGCACAGATTTAGGATGATTTAATGCATGGTATGGGCATACTCATGGCGCCTCTTCTTCAAGTTGGGGGCTATCAAGTACAGGTTTTTTTAGATTCCTTGATCAACGAGATTATTAACTGGGCGTTGGTACTTGAACACAAAGAAATGATAAATGAAGGTCTGACTTTTTCAAATAATGATAAACAAGCAGCTGAAAGTGTTGTTTACACAATTACCAATAACATCGGTAGTATGCAAAACTATCAACTTCAGCAAGCATCAGATAATTCCAAGAAATTACTTGATTTTACAATTAGTAATGACGATATTGCACCATTTATAGAGTTACTTAAGTCCTCAATAGGTCAATTAAATTTACAAAATACAGATAAAGCATAACTGGAATCTGACATTTCTACGATTGATAATCAGCTAGTGTTTTTGGACTTAAGTTTGCATTATGAATTAACAACCTGACTACGCCATAACCCATTGATAATAAATCGTATAGACAATTACTTTTTCTATATGAACTTATGTCGGTTAGCACTGGTCTTTTCTCTGTGTAGCGTGACCCCTCTGTGGAGATGCATTTTTTACAAAAAATTACCACGCACACTTGATCATGAAAATGTATGTTCGTTATGAAATTTGAAGGCACTAGGTTCACCTAAACCGAAAAAAATCATCTTGTGAGACAGCTTAAAAAGTTCGCGTAATACTATAGAGGGGACAACCGGTAGTTTAGTCGCTGTTATTGGCAGAGTTTTATAACAATCTGTTGGGTGTTATCTCTGTATTTTATATAACACCCGTACATCGATGAATATGCTCCTATCACTTTTTGCGAGTACAGTTTTAGTCAACTGACTTGCACAATTAAATGCAGCTTTATTCTTCCTTAGAATGAGGCTGTTTTTTATTCTGCTCAGGACGGGGGGCGCCAGTGATTCCAGCGGTCAAGGTAAAGCGCATGGCTTCCTCTACTTTCATATTCAGCGGGCGGACCCTGTTGCGGGGAATGAGTACCGCGTAACCGCCTATCATATAGCTCAAGGGCAGATAGACGACAATGCAGTCATCTTCGCAAAAAGCCTCCGGCAGCTTCGCAGGTTCCACCTGAGTAACAAAACCTATAATTTGCATACCCGTATCGCCTAGGGTTACCGCAACTACCTGCTGAAACTCTTTTTTAGTGGCCGGTGAAAAATAGTTGAAAAAATCACGGATAGCCCGATACACAGATTTAATAAGCGGCATATGGTATAAAAGCTGCTCACCTTTGGCAAACAAACGCTGCACCAGATAGGCATTCATCAACAGCCCGGTGATAAATACAACCAGCAGGCCGGTAGCCAGACCCATTCCTGGCCAATACCAGTCCTGAGGGAGTAGGGCTTGGATCATGCCGCCGAGCAGCGATTCTGCGGAAACGGCAAACCAGTAGAGTAAATAAAGTGTTAACAGCACTGGCAGCATTGCCACCAGTCCAGTAATAATATTTCTGCTGATAAAAGCAAACATTATGATCTTCTCCGTGTGAAAGTGTGCTGTCTTCTTTGGGTTGAAACCGTTGACAGACAAGCTTGCTGTTTCGTAGCGTCAAAAAATGAACAGGCTGCACTTAAAAGCCAGCAGTTGTGCACAGCAGCAAGCTGCTTACTGGCTAAGACAGACCTTCTTTGAACGCCATATGGATCCTGTTAATTATTAACTATCCAGCTGCCGTCTGGCTGACGGCAGGCCGTGCCGTATGCATCCTGCTTTTTGCCTGCAACCACCACTGTCTGCCTATACTCGCGGCAATATTGACCCGTTGTCTGCTGATAAGTTCGAGTAGGCATCATTGAACCACTGTTGCTGGAATCAGGATTATTCCAACTGGTCGTTTGATGGCTGCGAGTATGTTCCAGCGAGTACTGGGAATTCGGGCCCATGGTAATGCGATCGGCCCTGTCTAACGAGCGCCCGATTTCCTGACCAAACAGGGCCCCCGCCAGAGTACCAATAGCAATAGCCACAACATTTCCCTTTCCTTTGCCTACATTGGAACCGAGTATGGCTCCGGCGGTTGCACCAAGGAGAGTGCCTGTACCTTCCTTGGAGCCCATAGGCTGCGTACATCCCGCCAGTGAAAACACAAAAAAACCAACAAAACCATCACTTTTCTCATGGTTTTTCTCCTCTATTCCAGCTTGCTTGCAGTATTTAAATATTTTATGACTAATGTACCGACCACCGGGTACTTTCAGCCACTGGTAAAGATAATACCAAAAGAACTAAAAAGGTGATCACCCTTGCTGGTTCAAATCATCCCTAACCGCGTTCTGATTTTTGAAGTGAGAACGACTATCTCCTGCAACTCAGGCCTTGTTAGTGTTAATTTTTCCTGCGCAATACTTGATCACTTCATTAATTCTTTTGGTATAAGATCTATCGCCATTGATATGACCGGCAGAAAAAATAACCGTAGTTATTATTGTCCGGGTGAAAAGAACAATAATATAGTTAACAGTATAGGGCGAATAAAAGCGTTTTACCCTCAGGTTTGAGCCTTTTTTATTTATCTCATTGCAGCTGGTGGCACTGCTTAAAAAGAGACTATTTATCCATTTATTTAAAATTGACAGCAGCAATCAAAACTCGGAAGAAATTTATTTTTTAATTCAAAGACCTGATTTTTTGAGTGAGGGAAGCAGGTAAGTTGTTATTTATTAAAATTAATAGGTAAATGAAAAACGGCAAATTAAAAACTCAAGTATTGATCGGTCAGACAGATTGTAATTCTTGACTCTAATAGTGTCATGCGAGATCTTGATTTATCCTAAAGTGACCATTAGTTACCGGATTCCAAGTATAGAATTTGCCAAAAAAACGTGTACAAGGATGGTAAACTTCGTTTGGCAAAAAAGAAGTTTTTGTGAAAAATAGCACCTACAGCTACTTGCATGACACCTATCAGCCACTGTATGGCTATTATTAAGACGTTTGGTTTCACCTAATCAATAAGAGTTAAAAATGAAGAGTAAGCTAAAAAATTTATCAGAGATTGTTGCTAGTGCAAATGATTTCTTCCAAAGTAAATTTGATAATATCAATGTTTTAATGGGAATAATGGATAAAACCTTGCGTAATCAAGGGATGAAAGCAGATGCAATTACAATTGATTGTATTAGCCAGGATAAGAGGATAGTTATCCTTATCCATGATCATAAACCCCATGTTGTCGACATAGCTTTGGGTAATAAAGAAGGGGATATTTATTCATCCTCTGAATACGAGATTAACAAAATATCACAAGAAGTTATTGTGGAAATGATGGAAGCGAACTTCATTTCATAATCAGTAGTGGTTGTTACGGAGCGAACTGCATTGCATCATTGGTAGCGGTTATTGCGGAAATGAACTTGATTGCATAATCAGTAGTGGTTGTTACGGAGCGAACTGCATTGCATCATTGGTAGCGGTTATTGCGGAAATGAGCTTGATTGCATTATTGGTAGCGGTTATTGCGGAAATGAGCTTCATTGCATTATTAGTAGCCGTTATTGTGGACATGAACTTTATTTCATAACAGGTGCGGTTAAACATAACAGCCAAATCACTGGACGCATCACGGCTGTCGCGATTTTGAGAAAAAAAACAGCCCCAACTTGCTTAACGGTGAGCAAGTTGGGATTAGTGATTTTTTTTTGGCGAATTTTAGGGCCTTTTAAGCGTTGTAAATGTATTGCCTAGTATCTTAAACGCGCTTATAGTTGGTTAAAAGAACGGCTTATTTCTAAAATTTGGCTGTAAGAGTCATGCTACAGCCTCGTTATGTTTTCAAGGAGGATTTATGATTTATTCAACCACCGAGACTATTCCAGGTAAAGAAATTACAGAGATAGTAGGCGTTGTTACGGGCAATGTAGTTCAAGCTAAACATATCGAACGAGATATCAAGGAGGATTTATGATTTATTCAACCACTGATACTATTCCAGGTAAAGAAATTACGGAGATAGTAGGCGTTGTTACGGGCAATGTAGTTCAAGCTAAACATATCGGACG
>JBLHWW010000140.1:0-9579 GCA_047629075.1 Psychromonas sp.
GGGTTTTAGTACCAACAGCAGTCCGTTTTTTACGGTGTTTTATTATATGACCTTCAATCACTTCCTGCATGTTGGTTGGGCGGCGTGTACGATTTTATGGGTGATCTTCAGGCTCAAAAAAGGGGCTTATTCTGCTGAAAATAATAGCGCTATGGAAGCGTTGGCCGTTTACTGGCATATGATTGATTTGATGTGGATTTTAATTTTTCCATTACTGTATGTCTTACGTTAGGAGCTGATGATGACTATGTTTAGCTTTAGCAAACTGGAATATTTATGGCTGACACTGCTTGCAATTGTTTTGTTTAATACCTTGCTGGGTGAAAATGTTGAATCAACCGCATTGGTGAGTATTCTGGTTGCGTTAACGGTTATGTATAAAGGGTTAATGGTGATTGATCACTTTATGGAATTAAAATATGCCAACAAATACTTACGGCGGATGATGCGTATCTATTTTATTTTTTTCCCGTCGTTAATCATATTGTCAGTGTTTTTTTAAGCGCATTAAAATAATTTTTAAATCATTGCGCACTTAGTTGGATTAAGGCATTGATGGTGAACATTTTTAGAGTATTCATAGTTACTCTGACATTTTAAAATTTAAAAGGTTGATTTATATGGTTTTATTGAAAAGTGTTGCCGCAGAAAAAAGTACTGCTGATGAAGTCTTTTATCAGTCTCAGGGAAATGAAGTTTCCTTGTTTGAATACGCATCTATGCACAATTTACCGGTGCTTATAAAAGGACCTACCGGTTGCGGGAAAACGCGTTTTGTATCCCATATGGCAAAAAAATTGAACAGACCTTTATTTACGATTGCCTGCCATGATGATTTGACGGCGGCAGATTTAGTAGGGCGTCATTTAATTGGCCCCAATGGTACCTATTGGCAGGATGGACCGCTGACCAGAGCCGTAAGAGAGGGCGGTATCTGCTATCTCGATGAAATTGTCGAAGCAAGAAAAGACACAACGGTTGTATTACATCCGCTGGCCGATGATCGTCGGATTCTACCTCTGGAGCGGACTGGCGAAGTATTGGAAGCTGCACCAGGATTTATGTTGGTGGTCTCTTACAACCCGGGTTACCAAAACCTCCTGAAAGGAATGAAAGCGAGTACCAGACAAAGGTTTGTGGCATTACGATTTGCCTATCCTGAGCCGGAAATTGAGCAGCAAATTATTATGAAAGAGAGCTGCATTGAAGCGCCATTAGCAAAAAAACTGGTTGATTTAGGCACCGCGCTTAGACGTTTGGAAAATGATTTAGATGAGGTCGCTTCGACCCGCTTACTTATTTACGCCGGCAAAATGATTTCCAGTGGCATGCCTGCATTAGAGGTGTGCCGATGCTGCTTAGCAGAACCTTTATCCGATGATTTGGTCATGGTAGAGGCGTTAATGGATGTCGCACGGCTTTTCTTTGACGCCGATTAAGGTTATTGGAAATGATTTTCCTGACGCATCTATTTTTAACTTAAATACACCTTATTAGAATGGCTATGAATAAAGCAATAAACTGTGTCAATGGCACCAGAGGAGAAAATACAGCTAGCGCTAAAATCTATTTACCCGGCGATTTGGCTATGTGGTTTTTTATTCTGGCCGAATTAACCGTGTTTGCTATTTTCTTTATCAGCTTTGCCGTTACCAGACAGATTTATCCGCAGATGTTTATTGATGGACAGGTTTATCTTCATCCGGTTGCCGGCGCGATAAATACTATCGCGCTAATTACCTGCAGTCTGTTTGTAGCATTGAGTGTGCAAGACATTAAACAAGGTGCCGAAGACACCGCTAAGCGATATCTTCTGGGGGCGCTGGTTATGGCGGTTATCTATATCGGAGTGAAGTCTTGGGAGTACCTACAACTGGTGGATAGCGGTATTGGTTTGTCGACCAATAGCTATTTTACGTTGTATTTTATGATCACGGCTTTTCATTATATGCATGTCTTATTGGGGATGGTGATTTTAGGCGCTATTGCCTTAAAAATCCAGCGGGGTGGATATCGGGGTAAAAGCATTTCCGGCTTTGAAGCCGGTGCCTGTTATTGGCACATGGTGGACTTGGTGTGGGTTATTCTATTTCCGCTTATCTACGTGATTAAATAGGGCCGGTTATGTACACAGAATCAAAGAAAAGAATTTTTACCAGTTATTTGGCATTAATTGCGTTTACGCTAATTTCTGCAATTATTGGTGAATTTGCAAACCCTGAGACTGTTTTCTCGGAGACAAATATTGTCATCTCGATTAGTTTAATCGTTATTATCAAAGAACAAAAAATTATTGATGTATTTATGGAGCTTAAACACGCACCCAAATTGTGGCGATATTTACTGTTATCGTATGTTGTTCTAGTGCCGTCAATCATTGCTGGGATTTACCTGATTTTTTAATTAATCGACACGGAATGTGATTAAAAAAGAACACCAGTAGGCTGATTTATCATCATTATAACGGTGAATGCACTTGCTTTGGGGTTTCTGATTTTTATAAGCTTTCCACGTGTTTGTTGTTCTGCAAATGATAATTATTATCCTATATTTCAGCTTTTATTAATACTTTAATGGATAGCTTATGTCTGAAACTTTTACAAAAAGTATGGCAAGAAACATTTACTACGGGGGCAGCGTGTTTTTCTTGCTGTTGTTTTTTGGATTAACCATGCACACCACCAAAGTGATGCCTCAACGGGATCATCGGGAAAATTTGACCGAGGCTGTTGAACGGGGCAAAGGAATTTGGGAGGTTAATAATTGTATTGGCTGCCATACCTTAGTTGGTGAAGGCGCTTATTTCGCTCCCGAGCTTGGTAATGTTTTTTACCGACGTGGCGCCGGCGATCTGGATACATTCAAAGGTTTTATGAATGGCTGGATGAGTGTTCAACCACTGGGGATCCCTGGCCGACGCCAAATGCCCCAATTTAACTTAACCGAGTCGGAAGTTAACGATTTGGCAGAATTTCTAAAATTTACTGCTGAGATGGACGTTAATGGCTGGCCACCAAACATTGAAGGGTAAGGATATTATGGATACGTTAAAATTTCAGTCACAACTTGTGGCAAAACCTTACTTTATTTTTGCCCTGTTGCTGTTTACCGGGCAGATACTCTTTGGTCTAGTGATGGGTCTACAATACGTTGTCGGCGATTTTCTGAGCAGTACTATACCCTTTAATGTTGCCCGCATGGTTCATACTAATTTACTGATTGTATGGTTACTTTTTGGGTTCATGGGGGCTGCTTATTTTCTTGTTCCGGAAGAGGCTGAAACCGAACTGTACAGTCCTAAATTAGCCATCGTGCTGTTTTGGGTCTTTGCCGCGGCGGGAACGCTGACTATTTTAGGCTACTTGCTGGTTCCATATTCAACGCTGGCACAAATTACCGGTAATGAATATTTTCCAACCATGGGACGAGAATTTTTAGAACAACCGACCATTACCAAAGTTGGTATTGTCATCGTCTGTTTGGGTTTTTTATTCAATATTGGCATGACCATTCTTCGTGGTCGTAAGACTGTAATTAATATGGTGTTAATTACGGGATTAATTGGTTTAGCAGTTTTCTTCCTGTTTTCATTTTACAATCCGGCAAATATCGCCCTAGATAAACTGTTTTGGTGGTTTGTCGTGCATCTCTGGGTTGAAGGTGTATGGGAATTAATTATGGGAGCAATTCTGGCGTTCATCTTAATTAAAGTTACCGGGGTTGATAGAGAAGTCATTGAAAAGTGGTTGTATGTGATCATTGCTATGGCGTTAATTTCTGGTTTATTGGGTACTGGCCATCACTTCTTCTGGTTAGCCACGCCTAACTATTGGCAGTGGATTGGCTCAGTATTTTCAGCCTTAGAACCCTTGCCGTTTTTTGCAATGGTGCTCTATGCCTTTAACATGGTCAATAATCGTCGTCGTGACCACCCCAATAAAGCCGCCACATTATGGGCGCTGGGCACTGCGGTAATGGCTTTTTTAGGTGCTGGTGTTTGGGGGTTTTTACATACTTTAGCACCCGTTAACTATTACACCCATGGTACGCAAATTACTGCGGCACACGGGCATATGGCCTTTTATGGTGCCTATGTAATGATTGTACTCACCATTATCTCTTATGCGATGCCAAAACTTCGCGGGATCGGCGAAGCATCCAGCAAGAAAGCCCAGGTTGTTGAAATGTGGGGTTTCTGGTTGATGACAGTTGCAATGGTATTTATTACCTTGTTCCTTACTGGAGCCGGTATTTTGCAAGTGTGGTTACAGCGTATTCCTGAATCGGGAGAAGCGCTCAGCTTTATGGCGACGCAGGATAAGTTATCCATATTCTATTGGGCAAGAGAGTTTGCAGGGGGGATATTTATGATCGGTTTACTCACTTATTTAGCCAACTTCCTTGTTGATAAAAAAGAGGCGGTTAAATCTTAATTAGACCAACAGAAGAATAAAGTGCTGCAATCGTCAAGTTTTTTTCAGCTGGCGATTGTGCATTTTTATCACCAACATGGAGACGCAGGATAAGTGAGCCATATTCTCCGTTGATAAAAAAGAGCGGTTAAATCTTAATTAGACCAACAGAAGAATAAAGTGCTGCAATCGTCAGGGTTTTTCAGCTGGCGATTGTGCATTTTTATCACTAACAAAGTGCAGTAAAGGATCTAAAAAATATGGAAGAGTGGGTTGGTAGTATTTGGCATCGCTTTATCAGCCAAAAAATCCAAGTTGATTTTGAGCATGAAAGTGTTGAATTCAAAAAGGTTTATAAATCGGCAGGTATTATTTTTCGAGCATTAGGGGGCGATCCCGCGAAACAGGTTGAAGCCGTCACGCCGCGAGAATATATAGTACGCCGAAACTTACTACAGAAAATTTCGGGTTCACATCAACAGCAAAGCCTTGCCTGGCAAGATTCGCAGAGCTTACGGTTACCAGAATCAATTGCCTTATTTCCCCGTAAAGCGCTTAATAAAAGTCTTTATCTCTGGCTGGCTGCATTAGCGGCGCACAGTCCCGATAAATTTACCCATTGGGCTATTGATAATCAGCGTATCGTCAAAGATGTACTTAACAAATATCCAAGTTTGCAGGTAACTTATCAGCAACTGGTTACTGCCTCACTCGCCCTGCGCCCCCCCGTTGCCACATTAGATAAATCACAACAAGCACTCGAACTGAGTATCATCCAGGCATTAAAAGAACCCTGTTCAGTGAGTCATTTTCCGGCAGCCAATCATGCTCCTCATGCGGTTCTTTTATGGCTTTATCCGAACGCCAAAGTAGAGTTACAAGCCGTTAATAACGACCTGATTAATCTTGATGCAGAGCAGCAGGATGCCGAACCCGATATACAAAAAAGCACCCAAGGCCGAAAAAAAATAGAACGGATAGATGATAACAACAGTAAAGACAGCCTAATCGTCTTTCGCTTGGAAAATTTGTTTTCCTGGAGTGAATTTTCAAAAGTAAACCGCGCCATGGATGACACCGAAAATAGTGATGCAAAACGTGTCGCGGAAGATCTTGATATGCTCTCTCTTGCCAAAAAGACTGGACAAAAGTCAGCAAAATTAAAAATCGATCTGGATTTACCCTCGGCGGCAGAAGACGACATTCCACTTGGCAAGGGTATTTCATTACCTGAATGGAACTACAAGTCTAACCTGTTGGTTGCAGATCGCTGTCTGATACAACCGATGCTGCCGAAAAATTCGCAGCCGCAGGGTATTCCCGAAAATTTAAGAGCATTGGCCAATAAAATTAAAAATCAGTTCGAGCATTTAAAGTCATTAAAACACTGGCAGAAGGGACAGGATGAAGGGGAAGAACTCGATTTAAACGCTTGGTTAGATTTTCATATCTCCAGTCAGATTGGCGCCACTAAAGATTCAGGGCTGTATAATAGGCATCAATTTAAAATACGCGATATAGGTTGCTTATTACTGTCCGATATTTCAATGTCTACTGGTGCTTATATTGATAACGACAGTAAAGTAATTGATGTTATTAAAACCAGTTTATTGTTATTCGGTGAAGCGTTAAGCGCCGTGGGTGATGATTTTGCAATGTACGGTTTTTCATCGGTAAAACGTCACCATGTCCGATTTAGCCTATTAAAAAACTTTTCGGAAAAATACAGTAATGAAGTTCGCGGCCGGATATTATCTTTGCGACCTGGGTTTTATACGCGGATGGGTGCTGCCATAAGGCAGGCGACGCAGGTACTTGAAACGCAGCGTAATAAACAAAAGATTCTGTTGATTTTAACCGATGGTAAACCAAATGATTTAGACCATTATGAAGGGCGTTTTGGTGTAGAGGATACGCGTCAAGCAATCTTGGAGGCGAAGAAAAAAGGTCTTATCCCATTTTGCATTACAATTGATCATAAAGCCGAACAATATATGCCCTATATTTTCGGGACTAATGGTTATTCGGTGATCCTCAATCCGGGGCAATTACCCACTAAGCTGCCGTTGTTATATCATCAACTTACCGCTTAGTTATACCCGTTATCAATCAAGATGCATTTATCAGTCGCTAGCTCGTATACCAAGACAAGGCGCAACATGATGACAATGGTTAGCCCTTATCGAATGTTGCAACGCCGTACTGGTGTTCGAGCTAGCGACCCAGAGGGCAAGCCGTGAGGCAAACATCTTCGTTATTGTGAAGTCTCGATTTAACCCGTTAGATCTTCACCTTCACGCTTAGAATCTGTTCACCTCTCGACTTGTTGATTTTTGCATCTTGAATGATAACGGGTATATAATTTATTTTTATATTTTGGATGTTATTATGAAGGAAGTTGTTCATTGTCTTTATTGCCACAGCAAATACTCAATTGATCTCAGTCGGAAAGAGTATAACGGGCAAGCTAAACGGTGTAGAGAATGTGGTATGGCATTACCCGAAAAGCACCCCGAAAGCCGCTTTTTAAAAATGAAAATGTTTGGTTGGATATTTGTGCTGATTGTTATTTTTTGTATAGTGATGGTTGTCTATTTACCACGGTAATTATCATTAATAAATTATGGAAAAAGGTCAGATATCATGTCAATTTATAAAGAGCGAAATCCCAGAGAAATAAAAACAGCCTCGAACATTGCCCTTTTATCATTATTAAATATAACCTTTCTACCGGGCATTGCCTTTATTCTGCTTATGATCAGGTTAAAACAGACATCCAAAATCAGCTTCAGTTATTATCATTTGCTGGTTGCAATAAAGCTTAATTTATTTGCCGCCATGGCGCTTATTTTGATTAGCATCTTAATGATTTTTCTGGGTGGATTTTATTCTGCCTGGACATGGGTTTTTGTGATTACTTATTTTGTTTTAGTACATAGCATTTTTATTACCTTTGCCGTTTGGACACTCATTCGCTCGTGGTCGGGCAATAAAATAAGATCATAAGATATCAAACTCTAATTTTTAACAATGAGTTGAAGACCTACATCTTCGAATACCGTATGAATTTTACCGAAAATCCATCTTTATATTGACCGGATTGGTATCAATACGATTGTGTTTTTTAGGCTCTGTTTCATTTTATTAATGTCCCCTATTCTGGTCAAGTCCAACCGGAAACCTGACTTTGTAAATTTTCATCGTTAATCGGTGTTAGACCAGCGAGTGTTGTATGAAGTCGTTGATGGTTGTAATAACGGATATATTCTTCAACATCCATCATCATGATTTTACGTGTTAAATGCACAACATTTAATAACCATTCATTCTTTAAACTGCCAAAAAATCGTTCTGTAACAGCGTTATCTCAACAAGCACCGACACTGCTCATTGAGGCCGTTATTTTATACTTGTTCTGCAATCGACTAAATCGCCCGCTAGTATATTGAGAGCCTCTATCACTATGGAACATTAATCCAGCCTTAGGTTGCCTGATGTTAATCGCCATTTGTAATGCGCGTTCAACTAAATCAACCGTCATACGTTTCGAGATAGACCAGCCGACAACCCTGCGGGAGTATAAGTCCATGACAATGGCTAAATACATCCAGCCTTGATTGGTTCTCAAATACGTTACATCACTCGCCCAAACTAAGTTTGCCGGTGTGGGATTGAACTGCTGGTTTAATACGTTATTAGCAACGCTATCACTATGCTTACGCTTTGTTGTTACTTTATATGCCTGGCGTTGGGTCACCACAAGTTTTAGCTTACGCATGATGCTGCGCGTACGGTAACTGCCCACATTAAAACCCACTCGTCTCAAGTTCTTGAACAACTGACGAGAGCCTAAACTGCCACGACTGCGTTTAAATAGCTGACGCGCCGTACGGTACATATTCAGCTCTTCTTCACTAATTATTTTAGCTGGCCGTTCAAGCCAATCATAAAATGCACTACGACTCACTTGTAGTACATTACCAAGTAGTTTTATTGGATATTTAGAACGACATGCTCTTCGGCTTTTTTTTCCAGCTATAAAGCAGGCTAGTGGTGATACCTAAAGTAGAAGCAGCCTCCTGAACGCTATAACCTTGCTCACTGATTAACGCTAATGCTTCTGTTGTAAATTAACTCGTATAAGTTTTGTATTGACGTGTTGTATTCATGTTCACCTCGATAGTGGATTGTATTATCCAGAATTAAAATGTCCGGTTCAATTAGACCAGAATAGTACTTACCTGGCAGGTAAAAGAAGACTCTCTGGCTATTTTGTAGGCAGTGTTTTCGGTGCTATTACGCCCTTTTGTTGATGCTGCAGTATTCCCGTTTTTCTTGGATTCACCTGCGCTGGGATCCCGTTAGGTATTACGATGGCATTTTTGATCACTTCCCCCTTAATTAACGAAATAGCCATGTTGCTGCTGGTTAGTTTATTAGGTTGGAAATTCACCGTGCTCTATGTCCTGGTAGGAATGGTAATAGTGATCTTAAGCGGGTGGTTTCTTGATCCAATTGGGGCTGAATGTTGGCTGCAACCTTTGGCTGCGAAAGCGGTGAAAAATAGTCAAAGAAAATCACCACCCGCACAGCATGAGGCAGCCGTTAAAATGACGCTTGCAGACCGCCATAGTTTTGCTAAAGGTGAAATGCTAGAAATCGTCGCCAGAGTTTGGAAGTGGGTATTTATTGGTGTGGGTATTGGTGCTGCTCTGCATAGCTTTGTACCAGATGGCTGGATTGAGGCCCACCTTGGTCAAGGACAATGGTGGTCTGTATCTGTCTCTGTGCTGGTGGGTATTCCGCTTTACTCTAATGCCACAGGGGTAATGTCCACACCCGGGGTCGTTATGGATGAAAAGGTTGTCCATAGTAGCGGTGTCCCTGCTACTGAATCAATAAAAAATGGTTTGATTTGTAAAAAAAAGTTTGTCCTAGGAGCCTCACCGAGCACTATTCTCGGTCAGGCTCTTTGGGCTTTATCGATTAAATTTCATTTAACCTGAAAGGGTGCTGAGTAAGGAAATAAGAGTGTAGCATCGCGATACTAGTCTTTATTGTTATAATGAAAACCAATTTAAGAGACGCTGTCGGTCGCAGGTTGGCTATCTGAGAATTTATTTTTCCATTTCACACAACGATCATTATCACGCTCTTCATAAAGACC
>JBLHWW010000141.1:0-9568 GCA_047629075.1 Psychromonas sp.
GTTGTCATTTGGTCCTTTTCTAAAATATTAGCATTCTGATCTAATACTCCAAACTTAATGGTTGTGCCACCAATATCAAAAGCCAAATAATGTTTCATGCTGTTCCTTTTATATGCTAAGTTTTTTAACTAAATGAATTAACCTTCCAAGTTTTCACCTCGGGTTGCGATAATATTTTTAAACCAATGAAATGAGGCTTTTTTCTTACGTTCAAGACCCTTTTGGTGATCCACATAGATAAAACCATACTGTTTTTTATAACCGTTCAACCAACTTAATAAATCAATCGCAGACCAGGCGTAATAACCTTTAATATGAACTCCGCGGCTAATCGCTTCTTTGACGGCTTTTAGATGATCGTTAATAAAGTTGATCCGCGCGATATCACACACTTCACCTTCAATGATCGGATCTTCATCACCTAAACCGTTTTCCGTAATATAAAGTTTAATTTGCCCGTAATTATCCTTGAGCATTTCAAGGCCGGCAACAAAACCTTCAGGAGAAATTTCCCAATCCCATTTAGTGTATTTTTTATCATCCATTTTGACGGTTTTATAAACCTGATCAAAACTTGGATTACCCGGTCTGCCCGTTGAGTTATCCAAAGTGATGACGTGCTCAACCGCCCCCTCCATTTTTTCAACTCGCATCGGTTGGTAATAATTTAATCCCATAAAATCATTTAAAGGCGCAGCTTGCTCAATAAGCAGTAACTCATCGGCAGTCCAATCAGGTAACAGATCCGTTTTTTCCAGTTGCTGCACCACATATTCAGGGTATTTCCCTTTGAGAATAGGATCGTAAAACCAATTCATATTAAATTGGTTAGCATGCATTGCAGCAAAGTTATTTTCTTCTGAATCATCAACAGCAAAAGCGGGAGCAAATACATGGCTTAAACCAATTTCACCATACTGATGCAGTTTTTTATATTCAATAATCGTCCGGGCATGCGCATAAAATACATTATGTGTTACTTGGAAATATTTTTTAGGATCGTTTTGAATACCCGGGGGGTGTGCACCCGATAAATACCCCAGTGCGGCAAAGACAACCGTTTCATTAAAAGTAATGAAGTTTTTTACACGATCACCAAATGCATTAAAACAGATGTTGGCGTACTCAACATAGGCATCAACGGTGTTTTTATTTAACCAGGCGCCCTCTTTTTCAAGTGCTAAAGGTAAATCCCAGTGGTAAAGAGTGACAAAGGGAACGATCCCGTACTTTAAGCACTCATCTATTAGGTTGTTATAAAAATCAATGCCTTTCTGGTTTATTTCGCCCCTGCCGTTAGGTAAGATACGCGCCCATGAAATAGAAAAACGATATGACTCCAGCCCCATTTCTGCCATTAATTTAACGTCTTCTTTATAACGATTGTAATGATCAACCGCAACATCGCCATTTGTACCTTGAAAGGTTTTCCCTGGGATTTTGCTAAACTCATCCCAGTTAGTTCGACCTTTACCATCTTGATCCCATGCACCTTCGACTTGATAAGAAGCAGTCGCAGCACCGAACAAGAAATCATTTGCAAATTTCATTTTTTAATCCTGTGAAAATATTATTTAATTGAATGTTTTAATGAGTATTTAAATGACCATCAAACAGCTTGATGGCCACTTATTTATTTAAGCAAGAAGTTTTAATGCCTCTTCAAGGATCTTTTCACCCTTCATCATACCGTAGTCCGCCATATTGATAACTTGTACTTTTTTGTTAACTGGGTCAGCTATTTTCTGTAACTCATCTTTTTTAAAGCGAATTTGCGGCCCTAAAAGGAACAGATCGTATTCCTCTAAATTATCATGAAAAGCTTCTACAGGCTGCGCCTCAATATGTACTTCTATGCCTTTTCTTGAAGCACTTTCACGCATTTTTTTAACAACCATCGAAGTTGACATTCCGGCAGAACACAGTAATAAAATCTTTTTCATCATTATCTCTCTCTATTTTTGTGGAATTATTGTTTTTTCTTGGATCAGACATTAACTGGCTGTAAGTGTGGTTCATCTTGCTGAGCATTTTTTTGTGAATTTTGTCTTTCCTGATGTTCCTCGTTAGCGGCTAACTTGTCCTGATATTTAAAGAATGGGAAGTACACACAAAGGGTCATGCAGAAAACACAAACTTGTAAAATAGCAGCGGGCCATCCGCCGATAATAAATCCACTTAAGATGATAGGGGTTGTCCACGGAACCTGAATCGCCGAGAACGGACCAACAAGACCCATGCTGATGGAGCTATACACCATACAAACAGAAAGTAGCGGTGCAACAACAAAGGGAATAAACATAATAGGGTTAAAGACAATAGGGGTTGCAAAAATAACTGGTTCATTAATATTAAACAGACCCGGTACAAAGGATAATCGTCCCAGCTGTTTCATCTGAGCAGAGCGCGCGAATAATACCATGCAGCAAACCAGACCAAATGTCAGACCTGAACCACCAACGGTCAGAAATTGATCAACAAACTGGTTAGTTACTATTTTTGCATTTTCACCTGCAACGAGCGTTATACCGTCATTAATAAGTCTCTGATTATGAAGAGCATTGGCGGTAACAATCGGGCCCATAATACCCATTACGACTACCGGTCCGTGAACACCACACCACCAAAGCAGAGAAATTAACAGTGCAATACTCAGGGCGCCCCAGAATGAGTCAGACATATTTTGTAACGGCGTTTGTAAAATAGTGTAAATAGTTTCGATAAAGGTCTGATCGAAACCACTTTTGAAAAAGATAAAGGTGAGAAAGGCTAATGTGATAATAATAAAACCGGGAATTAACGATTTAAATGCATTTGACACACCTTCAGGCACCGCATCGGGCAATTTAATAACCCAGTTTCGATTAAGCGCCAGCGAATAAATTTTACCCACCACTAAACCGATAATAATAGCGGCAATCATACCTTTACCACCAAGGTACTCTTTAGGTATTACCCCGCCGATATGTGCGATTCCATCTGGCGCCATAACAAAAGCGTTATTAACAATTAGCAGGGAAACAATCGCTAAGACGCCGGCGTTGGTACCGACATGGCCCTCATGTTTAACATAGGTATAAGCAATACCAAAGGCGCCAACCATGGCGAGAATGTCAAATGTTGCCCCGACAACTTGAAATAAGGGTGTCGCCCATTCGGCACCAAAAATACCAGCCATAAATTCGCCATAACCGTCAATGGGTATAAACGCCAGCAGCAGAAAGACGGAGCCGATAATAGTTAAGGGCATGGTCAGCATAAATCCTTCTTTTATAGCGACAATCGATTTTGAATTGACGACTTTTAATACCTTGCCAAGAACAGCATCCAGCTTATCCATTAAAGCAGCTTTTTTATCCGTAGTTTGCGTACTCATTTAACACCTCTAGTTAGCTTTTAAAGTATTTAATTGTTAGAAAATAGTTTTGATGAGCAGACTGTAACCGGTTTCCGAAACCGGTTACACAAAAACTGGTAATTAATGCGAAATGGATCACAATATATTTAGTCTCGGTTTTGTAATAGTTTTTATAAGAGGTTTTTGTAAAAGTTTTATAAAATATGGGCTTTGAAAAAAGAAGATTTTTCGAGTTAATACGATAAGGCCCTCTCAAATAATTAATAAAATTTATTTCTATTAATTAGCTAGTTAAAATAAGCGGTTGGATTATCAGCAGCGCTTATAACTAGTTACTTTTTTTATCTGCAGGAAAATGACGGCAAGATAAAGATTTGAACAGAGTTATCGGATAAAGTTTAAGATGATGAAAATATGGATTTTATTATGTTAAAACTGAAGGGCTATACGAATGAAAGGAAGCATATCTAATGCTCCCTTATTTAATTGCCAGCAATTAATTACATTTTATCTAATTTGCGTTCAATTTCTTTTATCTTACTTGCAACCACAGATTCCAAATGTTTTAAATCCTCTAGCACCTGCACCTTTAGTTCTCTCTCTTCTTTGACATGTTCGGTCAGCGAATCGAGTTCTTTGAGAACATAACGCAGGGTGCTGCCAATCTCAGATACATTTCTGAATCCCTTGCTGCCATAATCTATGCTTATTTTTTTTCTCTGTCTTGGAAATTTAAACTTAAGACTTTTGGCAAGAAACTGGCGTGAAGCCTTATGGAAATAGATTTTTAGAATATCATTATCACCTTCCTGGCGAAGTGTATATTTCTCGATGTTTTCATAATTTACAACACCAATACTTTTTAAGTTTGAGTACATAATAATTCCTTGAAATGAGTGATGAACTTATGCAATACGGAATGTAAGATTAATTTAATCAAATTAATCTTACATTACCGTTTTAATCGCTTACCTAAAAGTTTTAAATATACTCTATTTTAACTATTAGACCTTGCTTACGTTTTGTGAAACATTAACATGTTGATATACTGAGTTTTTTCCTATTGCATATAAGCCCAGCTAAAATAAAGGCTTATAGTATTCCTACATAAATGTCCCAGTTTTTTTGAGCAGTTTATTCAATCAAGGCGCTCTTTAAAGTCAGAAAAATTTCAGGTGAGTACTGGGGGTCTATTGACCTTGCATGTGCATTTTTGCAGCAATTTGTGGGTGCTTTATACAAGGCAGAGCCTGCAACCTATTGTTATTCTCCATAAATAGGCGATAACGTAGTCGATCGTATCCACAAATGCTGCCCTTTGACTTCATCTAAAAGCGTCCTGCGCTGCGTTGATCAAAGTTTACATAGAATAACTATACTGCCCTCCTCATGCCTTGCTCAGAACACTTTTAGATTAAACAAAAATTGCACTCCAAAGGTCAACAGACCTAGCCATCCATATTCAATATTTTATATTTTATATGCTATTTATTAATAACAAGTTCAAAATTTAAAAGATCGTAAAGCAGATATTAAGCGACCCATACAATTTACTCGGCAGTCTTTTATCCCAGCCATAAAATAAAGAGGTCATTATGCTAACGCCCAAAGTCCCTGAAAAAATGAAATTCACTCTATAGCGCAGGAAGCCTTTGATTGGTACAACGAGTATGCCCATGGATTAATGGACAGACGGACATTCATCAAGAAACTGTCAATACTGGTTGTAGCCGGTTTTTCAATGACCTTGCTGACATCTGCATTAATACCAGATCATACCAATCCGAACAGATTTTGTTCAATAATCTAGACATAAAAGCCAAGTTTTTCAATTTTCCATCTCCCAAAGTGCATCGAGAAAGACGAGGCTATCTAGTGACTCCCCGTGGGTTAACTGATATTGCGCCCGTTGTATTAGTTATATACCCATGTTAATTCAAAATGCTTTGTCAGACGCAAGACGCAACATGAGGCAATGGTTATTCCCTTTACGATTGCTGCAACGCAGCGCGGGTTTTCAAACTTGCGCGACGTCTGAACAAAGTAGGCTTCATTGCATTTGCTCCCGATATATTGCATACCTTAAGGAGTTATCTGGGCAATGATGAGAAGACCTTTAATGATCCAACTTGCCGAATTAGATAAAAGTGTCAATGCAAGCTGGCCTGAGTATAAACAGGATTTAGAAGCACCTACCATTGATTACGTCATAGACATCTATCCACAAATGAATCACGGTTTCCATAATGATTTTACGCCATGCTATGACCCAAAAAATGCAGAACTTGCCTGGCAACACAGCATTGATTTTTTTTAATAAACACCTTATTTGAAGGCATTTTTTAAGCCAGAAAAATTCTTCCTTAGCTATCATTTTGCGGGTTGGCATACATCAGCAGAAAAATTCAAGTTTAATAACAAACCCATTAATTAAATTAATGAATTTAAAAGCAGACAAATGGATAAAAGTAATGCTCTGACTATGATCCAAAGAACTTTTGATAACTTCGGCTGGTTACAAAATAGTGGATGTGCTATTACTTGTAAGCGATAACTCCCTGCGACAGGAAAATAAAATGGAAGATACTAAGAGCACTGAAATTAAACGCCCCATCAACATCCACAAGTATTACCATGCCCACATTTATTTCGACCCACAAACATTGACCTTTGCAACCAGCTTGTGCCAGCAAGCGGGTGAATTGTTTGACCTTAAGGTTGGTAGAATACATCAAAAAGCTGTCGGTCCTCACCCTATGTGGAGCTGCCAAATATCGTTCACTGACAGAGATTTTGATAAATTCATTCTCTGGCTTGATGCACAGCGCAATGGACTGACCATTTTTGTGCATGGAAATACTGGAGATAATCTTAAGGACCATACTGAATATGCTTACTGGTTAGGTGAAAGTGTTGAACTTAATCTCGCTATGTTTCGGACTTAAGCGTACAGCATTAGCATGCTTCCTGGTTAACCGTAGGGTATATTCTATGCACCGAAAACATTGATAAGCGGTGTGCGGAAGGCACCCTACGAACTGAATTAGAGCCCTATTGAGCATGCTTAACGGTTAAGAGAAAATAATTTCACCATCTTAGCTCACCTGTCTGTACCGTTACAAATGCACTTCATCGACTCACTTATCCAACATCTTGTCGGAAACCGTTGCTTTTGCACGCTTAAATGTTCACAGCATCAAGCGGAAAAACCTTGCTTATCACCCTAAAAGGATCTCCACATCAAGCAGAAAACTGTTGTAAATAAACACTAAACTACAGATCTGAAAGACTTTTTATTCTCTTGCCCTTCCCCAACTGAATATTCATTCAGTCTAATTTTGTGAGTCACTTGGCAAATGAATGAAAGGTCAATAGTAAAAAATTAGGTAATCTATACTCTGTATCCAGAAATTGAGGAGTTAACAGTAATGGCACTAACGCATAATGAGTCATAACCGACGGATAACACTTGTACTTATTTGCCTTTATTTTATAACCCTTGTTCTGTCTGTGAATTGGTTATGGAAATTTAGTTATGAACGTCTTGTTACCACCAATCAGGAACAACTTGAACGCTTTAGCCGTCACCTGGAAAGTCAACTTGAACGTTTTGTTTATATCCCGCAACTGTTATCTCGACAAGGGATCTTGATTGATACATTAAATGCAGTCAATAACCCTGCTCAACTTGATATCACTAACCGCCATCTGCAATCGATTAATGAAATTATTGGCGCATCGGATACTTATCTTCTCGATGCTAACGGTACCACTATTGCGTCCAGTAATTGGACAAAAAGCATCTCTTTTGTTGGCAAAAATTTCGCTTTCCGCCCCTACTTTCAACAGGCGATAAATAATCAGCGCGGACATTATTTTGCGCTTGGTTCAACGTCAGCTCAGCGTGGTTATTATTTTTCCTATCCGGTTAAATATGCCGCAGAAGTGTTAGGAGTGGTGGTCATAAAAATGGATCTTTCTTCAATAGAAAATAATTGGTCTGGCAAAGAGCAGCATTTTCTGGTCACTGATAAAAATCATATTGTCTTTATTTCAAGCGAAAAATCCTGGTTATTCCACAGTATGGCACCGCTTTCAACTGAATTAAAAAAACAGATTTTAAACAGTCGCCGCTACCTGTCTAGAGAAATCAAAGCATTATCTTTTTCAGGTGAGTTAGATAAAAGCCCTGCATCGCTGCGTTTGAATACCAATAAACGCTTGGGGAAAACTTATTTATCACTCACCAAAAACTTAAGCAATGTGGATTGGCAGGTTCGAGTACTTGTTCCGACAACATCCTTATTGATTAATGCCAGCATCCTTATAGTGTTTCTTTCATTGTTTTATTTATCAGTCTATATGGCTTACATTTTAATAAGTCAAAAACAAAATAGACGTTATGAACAAACGCTATTACAAGCCAAGGCCAAACAGCAACTTGAATTTCAGGTAATGCACCGCACCTCGGCATTACGTGCGGAAATAGATGAAAGACGCAAAGCTGAACGGGCGCTGCGGGAGACTCAAAAAGAGTTGATTCAGTCTGCTAAATTAGCCGTGTTAGGACAACTTTCAGCCAGTATTAGTCATGAGCTGAACAACCCCCTAGCGGCTATTCGCAGTTATGCTGAAAATGCCATTATATTTCTTCAGCGGGATAAAATAGATAAAGTTTCCAATAACTTAATACGCATTACCTATCTCACCGAGCGCATGGCAAAAATCAGTTATCAGCTCAAAGCTTTTGCACGAAAATCAAACGGCGAGCTTTCTATCATCTCTTTACAGCCGGTGTTATTAGCAGCCTACGAGTTGGTTAAACCCCAGCTCAAAGCAAGCCGAGTATTATTAAATATGGACCTGCCCAATAAAGCGGTGCAGGTAAAAGCTGAGCCTATTCAGTTAGAGCAAATAGTGGTTAATTTACTTTCCAATGCCATTCAGGCAATGGAAGACAGTGAAGAAAAAAAGATTGAAATAATATTATCGGTTAGTGACCAGCAGGCACTGATTGAAGTGATAGATATTGGCACCGGTATTACACAAAGTGATTTAGCGCAATTATTTGAACCTTTCTTTACCACTAAGGAAACCGGGCTTGGTCTAGGACTGTCGATTTCCCAGCAGATCATAAAAAATATGCACGGTAGAATTTGGGCGACCAATAGACAAGATCAGGGTGCCAAATTTTGTGTTAGCCTGCCATTACAGGATTAAGGAAGAGTAGAATGATCAGTCCAGTTTTTTTTATTGATGATGAATATGATTTACGCAGCGCAAGTGAACAAACTTTTGAATTAGCAGAGATTGAGGCGCACTTTTTTAGCGATGCCGAATCCGCGTTATTAGCAATGAAAAACACGCTTCCCGTGGTTGTGATAACGGATATCCGTTTACCAGGTTTATCTGGCCAGCAATTATTAACCACACTACACCAGCGAGATCCTGATTTGCCGGTTATTCTAATTACCGGACATGGTGATATTTCAATGGCAGTTCAGGCGATTCGGGCCGGCGCTTATGATTTCATCGAAAAACCATTTTTATCGGAGAGGTTAATTGAAACCACCCGTAAAGCCATTGAAAAACGCCAGCTTACTCTGGAGAATCGCGATCTTAAAAAAGCACTGCAAAGTAAAGAAACACTGGGTCCGCGTATTATTGGTAATACCCCAAGCATTATTTCACTAAAGAAAATGGTCAGCCAAGTTGCCGATAGCCAGGCCGATATTTTATTGTTTGGCGAAACCGGCACAGGTAAAGAATTAGTCGCGCGCTCCCTGCATGAGCAAAGTCAACGCAATGCAAAAAACTTTGTTGCGGTGAATTGTGGCGCGATACCGGAAAACCTTATCGAAAGTGAACTTTACGGGCATGAAAAAGGCGCGTTCACCGGCGCAGGTACGCAGCGGATAGGGAAATTTGAGTATGCGCAGGGGGGAACTCTTTTTCTCGATGAAATTGAGTCCATGCCGATGCAGGCGCAAGTGCGTTTATTAAGAGTACTGCAGGAAAGAAGTTTAGAACGTATTGGCTCAAACAAGGCGATTTCCCTTGATATCCGCATTATCGCCGCCACCAAAATAGATTTAAAAACGGCCGCTGATTTCAGACAAGATTTGTATTACAGGCTAAATGTCGTCACCCTTGATTTACCCTCTTTAAGACAACGCAAAGAAGATATTCCGACCTTATTTCATCACTTTC
>JBLHWW010000142.1:0-9371 GCA_047629075.1 Psychromonas sp.
GCATCCTTTTGCTGATCACTATATCTTCTTGATGCACTTTATCAATCAGGTTACGTCCGCCCTATGGTATTATGCTGAACCGTTGTGGCCCATGCTCGACCGTCGCTCAGAAGGGTATCTTGCCGTACCAAACTTGCAAGCACTTTACCTTGAGCTTATTAACACCTGCATGCGGCCGATTGCCAAGCTTTTATTTCCAGAGGTGATGGGATGCGATACGCAGATTTTTGGTTTTTCCATTAATTATCAGCTAAACACAGACGCATCGATTCGCCCACACAGCGATCCATCAGCAATGACACTCAACATTAATATCAACCAGCCTAAAGAATAGTTTACCGGATCTGCTCTCGACTTTTTCGATTAGACAACAAGCCAAACCTACGAACTAACATTCGGGGCAGTCAACGCTGTGATCCATCGTGGAAATGTTGGATATGCAGCGAAACCTATAACAAGTGGTGAACGCACCAATTTAGTACTTTACTTATATGGCGATAATGTGAGACTAACGCTACAATCGGCCAAGTGCGTGGCTGTCGACTCTTGTAAGCGCGGGACAGAGCCAACAGCTGTGCATAATGAATTTACTCCCTCCTAAAATACCTTTATTCAAAAGATAAGCCACTAGTGAGGAATTGATGGGACAGATAAATTTCTGAGAGTGGGGGCTGTTTCACTTCCAACTTAACAAAGCAAAATGGAGGAGGAATTTAAGTGTTACTTGGCTAAATACTTGCTTCATGTTCTTTATTTGGCGTCTATTGCAAGATCATAGCACGAGGTGAATCCCCATTCCAGATGCGACATCTCAGACCTTTAATCTCAGTATATCGCATAACCAGAATTTGGGATAAGAACATGACAGCTTAATATTGCATCTTCGAGGTGTTTTAATCGAAGCTCTCGATGAGATAAGGTTTATTCTAAAAAAACTACTTTTAAGTCTCTGGTATTCCAGCTAAAACACTGCTGGAATAAGCTAATCTAGGGGCTGTTGACCTTTGGAGTACAAATTTCGTTCAATCTAAAAGCGTTCTGAGCAAGGCATGAGGAGAGCAGCATAGTTATGCTATGTAAACTTTGAACAACGCAGCGCAGGACGCTTTTAGATGAACCCGATGGGCTACATTTGTGCGCACGATCGTATGTGTTATTGCCTGATTATATAGAATAACTACATAACACAAGCTCTGGGTTGTATTCATAATGTACAAATTTCTGCAAAAATGCACCCGAAAGGTCAACAGACCCTAATGTTTTTCCTTAAGCCTAGCTCAGGTTATCTAGTGCCAAATTGAATATGCTTAACTACTTATCGCGATCCTTCAATTTAAGTCGAGTACGGATTATCCAGATTTCGTCGAGTCTTAATGTTTTATTCCAAACCATTGTTATCTCTTAATAATGCGCAGATAGACAAAACCATGTAAAAAGAACAACTGAAATGTGCTATCTTCGGGAATTCGCTAAGTTATTATCGTCTTGGTATTTTGGGCGCAACAGTATTAATTCACCCTGTATCTGCAGCCAGATTTAATGAAATCGATTTTATCACTATGCTGATCTTTGTTTTCACGGTATAACCCTTGGCCAGAAGCGCGTTATGTTTTATCGCTGTTATATTCAGGCTGTATAATTTTTCGCTGTGTTGGAATGGCTTTAAGTACAAATTTTCTGTTAAAATTGTTCTTGGCATGATCTTGATTTTTAGCGGAAATATAGTGTATTACCACCATTTTTTTCAAACATAATACTCGAAAATCGAACACGCCATAATAGTTTAAAAAATAGCAGCAACGAGAGTGAAAATGGTCGCAGGTAGGTAATTTTTTAAAAATACAAGATCAAATTTTTAAAAAAATCTGCTTCATTTAGCTAACTTTATCAATTACTTATAACAGAGAAATACATGTCGAAAAAAATTGAAATTGCATTAGAAACAACCATTTTTAAAAGTCGTTGGTTGTTAGCTCCCTTTTATGTGGGCTTAATGCTTAGCATTATATTGTTGTTTGTTAAATTCGTTCAGGAATTTTGGCATATAGCAAGTAATGTCATCTCAATGCAGGAAAGTGAAGTCGTGATTGGTATTCTGGCGCTGGTTGACCTATCACTTGTAGGTAGTTTATTACTGATGATTATTTTTAGTGGCTACGAAATTTTTATCTCTAAAATTGATCTGGGTGATCATGAAGACCGTCCTGAATGGATGGGAAAAGTTAACTTTTCAGGACTCAAACTGAAAGTAATAGGTGCAATTGTTGCGATCTCAGCAATTGACCTGTTGAAAGTTTTTATGAATCTTCCCGCCAGCCTTTCGAACGAGCAAGCAAATTTAGTCATGTGGAAAGTTATCGTTCACTTAACATTTGTTGTTTCAGGGCTGATTTTCGCTTATATGGATAAAGTAGCCGGCGATACTAAGAAACATTAACCATTCGTTCAAAGCCAAAAAATGGCGAATTAATGCAGGTTATTTCTTAATTTCTCTATATTGTGAACAACTGAAAGGAAGCGTTGATTGCAGTGGTTTAATTAAAATAAGTTATTCTCCAACGGCAGAGAAACGTTTCAATCAAGCCGTAAAGATCAACTAAAAACCAGTTTAAATTAATGCAAACTTAACGTTAAATAGCGGCCTCATTATTGGTCATGTTTTTACAATATGTTCGGGGACAAGGCGGTTATTTAACAACTAAAGAATCAGATTGTTATTTCTCGTTACGGATAACAAATCGCCTGCTGGCGCAGGTCTGTCTTTTTAAGTAAAAAACAGGCTACTATGATAGTGCTCAGCTGTCTATAAAACGTATGTTCTATTTTAGCAAAACGCCGCGAATAACCCTGTTTTTTATCCCTGTTTATGAGCCGCATTTAGAGGTAGACTATAATTGCAATATTCTCTTATTTAAGGAAAATAAAATGATTGAACAAGGTCAACAACTAGCGCCTGCAGTATTGAGTCAGTTAACTCCTGATGGCATGATAAATCATCAAATAATGGAACTTTTTGCGGGTAAAAAAGTACTGTTATTCGCCGTTCCTGGGGCGTTTACACCGACCTGCTCTGAATCACATTTACCAGGTTATGTGGTATTGGCAGATCAGTTTAAAGCTAAAGGGGTGGATCTTATCGCTTGTGTAGCAGTGAACGATGCATTTGTTATGAAGGCGTGGGGGGAAGCACACAATGCCTCTGAATTGATGATGTTAGGGGACGGGGATGCAAGTTTTACCAAGAGCCTAGGGTTGGAAATGGATACGGCCGGTTTTGGCGGTGTACGCTCCCAGCGTTATGCTATGATTATTGATGATGGTGTGGTGACGCAGCTTAATGTCGAAGCGCCAAAAGAGTTCGAAGCTAGTAAAGCAGAAGTGATGCTCGAAGCGTTGTAACCCCGACTGTCACCATAAAGAACAGTAAAAAATAGCGCTGCTATTATTGCTTCGCTATAAGTGCAGCTCAACGAGCTGCCAATCTTCAGTGTTCGGCCTTTAATAAACCCTTTCCCATGACGCTTGGCGACTTATTTTAATAAAAAACGTCCCTATATTGCTCAGCACGCTTAGTTTGCATGGTTAACGCTTGCCAGTCGTTTTGGTAAGGTGCTTTGGCTCACCGGTAGCATTAGCCTTATTTGCCAAATATAGGTAAGTGCTGGATTGCTGGGAAAAACCAACTATGATGATTTGTGCATTAATGTCACGATAATCCCATATTATTTAACTGCTAAACTTTCTGCGTCTAAAATTTATCAAAACATTTGCTTGCTTAGCCTTTCTTTGAGGGGGGCTGATATTTTTTACAAAAAATTGCGCTAGTAATCCAATAAAAAAATTAAAAATTTTTATTGGATTACTGTGATGGTCAATGCAGTGACTTTATTCTCCCTGCTAAGCGTAAAAAATACTGATTTTATTAACTATATTATCTAAAACTTATAAATATCTAACAGCTGACAAGTATCTTTGCAAATGCCATTAATGGCAGTAAATTTTACTATTTCACTTTTTATTTTACTTTTATTTTATTTTATTTTATTTTATTTTATTTTTCAATCTACTTGATAGGTGATTTTTTTGTCAATATCAGAACCCGATAAGTTGCTTTTTCAGGATCGCTTTAAGTTCTCGTTTTCTTTCTCTGAAAGCCTATTCTAATGGGCTTTTATGCGCTTGATTATCTCTATTGGAAATAAAAGAAAGGTTAAAAAAATCACCAATAAAATAGCAAGTTTCAGTGCTAAATAGCGTTGTTAAATCCCCTGCATGTGCGAGCCTGTGGATAAAAAAGTCAACAATTAGAACAGGTTATCTGTATGGTAGTGACGATTCATCCCATCTGAGGCTCAGCCAGGATTGGAGTGATCTATTTTTGGCAATAATATAATCTTTGCCATTATTACTTTCCAGATTAAAAAATTTCTCATGGAGGAAGAATTGATGAACACGCTTAAAAAAAATTCAAAAAAAATACTACAATCTTTACTTATTAGCGGGTTGTTAATGGGTAATGCCGTCGCGAATCAGGGACCGGCTAAGGTCTTTCTTAACAGTGCGGGCAATTTTGCAGTATTAAGTCAATCGGGTATTACTGATGTTTATCCCTCGGCAATTGTTGGTAATGTTGGCACAAGTCCTATCACAGGCGCTGCGTTGCTTCTTCGCTGTGACGAAGTGACTGGCGATATATACACCGTTGATTCGGAAGGTCCTGCTTGCTTAAACAATGAACCTGGCACTCTACACTCTGCTATTGGTGATATGGGACTCGCATACACTGATGCTGCAGGGCGAACTTCACCCGATTTCACTGAACTCGGTGCGGGTGAAATTGGCGGATTAACGCTGAGTCCTGGTCTCTATAAATGGTCTACGGATGTGAGTATTACAAGCGATGTGACGCTTAAAGGCGACTCTAAAGATGTGTGGATCTTCCAGATTGCAGGTAAACTAACCGAAGCTAATTCTGCGCGTGTAACATTAGCTGGCGGCGCATTAGCTAAGAATATTTTCTGGCAGGTTGCGGATTCGGTTACGATTGGGAGTGATGCCCATTTTGAAGGTGTTGTTCTGGGTCAAAAATTGATCGCAGTGAACACTGGTGCTTCAGTCACCGGTAGATTGTTTGCGCAGACAGCGGTTACCCTTCAGGTAAACGCAATTACTGAGCCCACTGATTTTGCTGAGTAATTAGGTAACTCGCTTCGCCTGATTTAATATTTGCCTGCAACGATTAGTTCAAAAAGATGACAGATTTAGATCTGTCATCTTTTTTTTGGCTCTGCCTGCCTCGGATCTAATGCCTAAACGCTGTAAATAAACCTCGATCAGTTCGTGATAAAGGGGCATACCCTAAATACCTTGTTGCTATGCGACTGATCCACTTGTTGAGCCAGCGGATAATTTTATTGGCATTTTTAATCGGGAAAGCATCTCTTCTTGAGTTATAAGCCCACTTATCGGCTTTAAAAGCCAAATGACCCGCTTGCGTGCTGAAGTGAGGGGATCTAAACACTTAGCTTTTCTGCAACGGGTACCGCGTTTTTCTGATTTAATGAAGGTCGAAAGCGCTTTGTTTGAGCAGAAAAAAACCAGTTTATTGGAAGAGCTACGCACCCTTAAGGTAGCCGTGTCACTAGCACCAGAAGAGGCTGAATTAATTAAGGAACTGTCTAACTCGGGTGATGTTAAGCGCACCGAGGTTATCCATTTTGCGCGGGCGTTAAATGATGCGTAGGCGCAGCTCATTAACCATAAAAACAACTACCTTGAAAAGGTCAGTTAGGAATTGGCAAAAGTGGAGCATAAAATAGCGCAGAATGTGCAAATTTTAACCCAGCGCCAATAGCAGTTGGCCGACAGTTTTTTTATTGCCTCGCTGCTTGGAATTGTTAATAATGTGCGTGTGACGACACTGGACGGCGTATTGCGCGGCGGAAATGAGCTAATACAGATGATCCCGATCGATGATGATCTGTATATTGAAGCTAAGATCAGCTCGGCTGATATTAGCCAAGTGTAAAGTGATTGCAGGGCACCATACGTTTTGCTCCCTGTGATTAGACCATTGATAGCGGTGTTCTCGGCGAAGTGATCTATGCCAGCGGAGATACTCTAAAAGAAGAAACCGCTCAGGGGGAAGAGATTTATTACTGGGTGCATGTCACCACTAAAACTTCGCCGGTGACCAAACCGTGCTTAACTATCTGTTAAAACCGCCGGGGAAAACGCTCTCTGAATCCTTTGGTGAGCGTTAGCGTTAAGGTGCCTAGATAAAATGGTATAACGCTGCAGTCTATACGCCGGCCAAGAGAATCTTTTCTGCCGGTAAAGGCTGAAATTCCCTTGGCATTATTGCTCAAAAATTTCCTTAATAAGCGCTGTAAATGTGCTTATTGACAATGCTTCTGCAACACCATATTGGTTATTCCTATCTGCTAACGGCCCCAGAACGCCTTAAATCAGCTTAAGCTGTTGCTCAGCATTTCTATAATTTTCACCTGCAAAAATAGTTATATCAGCGCAGAGAAAGCAGATAATTTATTGCTATTAACAGCATATGGAAAAGGTATTGTGATAAGACCGGAAGGTCTTTGAGAAGATAGCCTACAAGCGTGTCTAAAAATTCAAATATTAGGCTAAACTCAGAGGGGAAGATAGAAAACGCATGGCATAAGTTGCAGCGCTTTATAGGACTCATACGCAAACGCCAGAGGCTGGAGTGGTTTTTAGCGCGTTAATCTATTTGCCTGCATGGCAACAGATCCCAATGATATGAAGGCCAAGGCGCTAGATTATTAATTTTTATTATCAACAACAAAAAGGAAAATTGTTATGATATCCAATATCATTGAAGTGATTAGCCGTGAGCGTGCGCTTGAAAAGTACTCAAACAGAAATCGTTTGCTGAGGGAAGCTGTCCCTTACGTTGGGCAAGCGAAACAAAGTGCGTCCGAACCGAATAAAATTTTTTTGCGCCTTAACCCTCTGTCAAGTAATGGCACGCTGCTTGAATTCAAAAGCGAAGATGTTATCGTTGCCGAAAACGTAGAAACCGTCGCTGATAAAGAAGGAGAAACATTTCAGATTGTTAAAATATGGGTTCGTATAGGCAGTATAGGTGTCAAGCTTGAACCCTTTTCCGTGCAGAATTATTCAGATGTTTTGGGCAAAGGTTTTAATGCATTAGCAGATGAAAAGTAAAATGCTATTGCCTTTAACTCAAGCTGGGAATTTACGCAGATGGCGGGGTAATCTTTTTACCCGGTGACTTAATAATATCCCGATACCTGTAAAAGTTTATTTTAGATTTACGCTCTACGCCATCTTGCAGGGCTTCACACACTTGATAGAGGTGATCATTAAGGTAAGCAATACAATCATCATCCTCAATCTTGTTCTTTTCATTGAGCTTATCAAGCGCGCCTAAGCTATTTTAAACAATACACAATAAACAATAGTTTTTGGTAACGATCATAGAGAAAATTAAGCACAATCTGTAGATCTTTAGGATCAATCTGCCATCCCAGTCAGTGGTTTTTCAATCTCAATAGACAGCGATTGCTCAATCAAATGTCTTGCTATCATTATTTTTTCCTGCACAATTTTAGACCATTTACCTATGCGGATTGGCATAACTTGGATAATAACTGTGGCATTGCACATCACCAAAAAATAACCCTTCGCGACTTTCCTGCATAGCAGAGAATATATCATCAGGATGACAGGTGTAAGGATATTAAATTGCACCTAACATCATATTGCCTATTTTAGTATCGAGTAACAGCTCATGGTAGGCTTTAACAGCTTTAACAGCTTTAACAGCTTTAACAGCTTTGGCACTGGCCACAAGTCCTTTGATAAAGACTTTGTGGATCACTGCCGCGGGGAATACCTGCTCCGGTGAAAGGTTCATGCAGAAAGATATTTCTCTCATTAAAAGTCAGCCAATGTTTTACTTTGATGCCGTATCGGGCAAATACAATGCGGGCGTAAGATTTAAAAAATACAATGAGTTGTCGGCTGTTCCAGCTCTGGTATTGTTCTGCCAGATATAAAGGCATCTCATAGTCAGAGAGTGTAACAACAGGGACAATGCCATGTTTCTCTAATCCATTAAATATTTTATCTTAGTAGACCAAATCCAATTTATTAGGTTGTACTGAATCCATCGATTCTATCAATGTTGATTCTGAATGACGTTGTTGGGGAAATCAGCGGCAGCAAAAAATTTTTTCTAATCATCCCCATTATTCTGTCTTTAATCACGCTGAGATGGCCATCTCCGCGACCAGAAATGCAATAGAGCGTATTGCTTTAATTCAGCCCTATCTTGACAGTGGAGAGCTGATCGCAACCTTTGCCCGCGTTCCCGCCAGAATGAACTATCCGCTGATTTGCCCTAAAGGCATGGAGACGTGGCCTAAGTTTAAAGTCTTTACCCGGTGGTTACACAGTCAATATGCTTAAAGGATAATAATTAATTTAGCGCGACATGTACACAAGCTGAGCCTGTAAAGATCATAGAAGGATTTACAACCTACAGATTTACAGGCAATGACTTAGCTGCTGGGAAAATTGATCTTCCGTTTTCGATATTGCCTTGGAAGTATACTAATAGATTTTTAAAGCGCTTAGAAAAATTAAAGACATCTTTATATCCGACTTGTTCGGCTATCTGCTCTATCGACCAATTGGTATGGGTCAGTAAATATTTGACGCATTCCATACTTAAAAATATCAAATGTTGAAGCGGGCCTTTACCATGATGTTTTTGAAATAATCGATGTAAGTGTGATTCTGAATAATGAATTAATGGCGTCATTTTTTTGATTGAGCAAGCAAAGCGTAAGCGTTTTTCAAAATCCTCTATCAATTGCTTAATCGGCCGATGCTCAACTGAATTAGTTTAACGTCTCTTTTAAATAATAGGATAACTGTTTCATGAGAGACTCCCTTAAAAATTGATTTTTTTCGTAATAAATCAAACTTAACAGATGAAAAAGTTGTCTTGTGCTATCGCAACCTGATACCGAGGACCCTCAATACACAGATCATGCCAGTGAGCACCATCATTTAAATCAAACCATCGAACAATAAGGAGCCTTTAATGCAATTGAAAAGGGCTGGTGGGCAGGTGAAATGATCAAGTTACCTTTTTCAACCCTTTGATGTCGAGCTTCGCTATAAAGCTCAAGACTGCCCTGCACACCATAGATAATAGTGTGGCAAAGCGGATTATGGCGTCCAACTCGATAATGCCCAATGAGAGTTTTGGATAAAAATATGATAGCTTATTCTATAACCTATCAGCAAACTATAGATTAATATCTATCCAATAGTAAGAGAAAACCTGCAGAGTCTAT
>JBLHWW010000143.1:0-9290 GCA_047629075.1 Psychromonas sp.
TAATGAAAGAACTGAATATAGTTTGGATCACTTCACGCTCTAAGCACCCCAAGCAAGACTTAGCAGCCCAAGAAGACTTTAAAAAAATTTTTAATTGAAGCCATTACCCTTATTGCTGGGCACATTGCACTGGATACTATTGATATTTGGTTTCAAGACGAAGCGCGATTTGGACAACAAAATACAACGACCAAGGTATCGGCAGAAAAAGGCACTCGCCCATGCGTTATCAGGCAGCAGCAATTTATATCAGCTCATGTCTATGGTGCAGTTTGCCCCACAACAGGAAAAACAGAAGCCCTGATTAGCCCGGTATTAAGCATGGAAATGATGCAAAAACATCTGCAATTGATAGCAGATGCGACAGCGAAACGACGTTCTGCCATTGTTATCATGGATTGTGCTAGTTGGCACTCAAATAAGACAGCAATTGAATTTGATAATTTAGCAATTATACCAAAAGAATTAATTAAGTGATCAATGATTGCGAAGGAAAAATCAGCCCTAATAAGGCGTGAGTTGCAGGGGATAGTTGTTCTCACTTCACAAAAATCGTATGGGACGATTTTGAACAGCTTTAGCTGTTCAAAAAGTGGTGAAGAACAGGATGTTCTAAATAAAACTCACAACGCAGTTAGGGATGGTTTTAACCAGCAAGGATTATCACCTTTTTAGTTTTTTTGGTCTTATGCACCTTCCTCCTTATTATCCAGAACTAAATCCAATTGAGCAGGTGTGGGCATGGTGAAGAGACAATGATTTGGCCAATTTTGCATTTAAAGATTATGAACATATAGTTGAGCAGGTTAACCGGGGATGAAATAACTTTAGGCATCAGGTAGAGCAGGTAAAAACGCTCTGTCAAAGGGAGTGGAAAAATCTGATCACTTAATTATTTCTTTTGGTATTATATTAATTTGGCCACAGTAATACAACACATCGAGCAATCATCTCAATGGCATAAGTACCGGTAAACAATGCCACAACTCGACCAAAAACTTCTACATAACGATTCAACAAGCGCTCATTACGTTTTTTCAGCGGATCATGTATCAATTTGAAAACAATTATCGATACTAAAGAAAAAAATATTGCAGAAATAACAGCAATAGCCGCATTCGGCGCAGGTAAAGATGAGCCAATAAGTACGCTGGCACTGATTGTTCCGGGCGCAATCATAAACGGCATTGCTATCGAACCGGCTATATGGCCGGGGTCTCCGTGTGTATCTATTAAAATAACTTGACCAGAAAATATGGATTGAATGCCAATCCATAAAAAAATAAGGCCTCCAAATATTAAAAAAGCACCAAAACGCACGTTAAAGATATTTTCAAAAACACCTTCTCCCGCAATAGCAAAGATGACAAATACAATCCCACTTATCACGTGGGCTCGTATCATCACCTTCATAAACTCTCTGAGTGATAATTCCCTAATCAAACCGATCAGGTAAATACTGATCAGAAAGGGATTTAGTAATACGAAAAGTATTGAAGAGGCTTTTAGCAATTCCATTATTTATTCCAATTGAAGCTCTTGATATCCCAACAAACGCCCTGCTTACTGGTCTTATATTAGTGCTGCATTTTTTCTTTAGTAAAACGCGACAACCAAATCGCAGCCCGTGAGCAATAACTTTTTAAAAATGAATGAGTACAGAGACGAGAAAGATTATAATCCTATTTAGAAGTGTTTTTATGCTGCTTATAGCCAATAATGGCAGGTTGCTTTTAATTATGTCACCAGATGTCTATTTTCGAGATAATGTTCACCTAGCTTAAAAATAGCGACATCGGCTAATTGCAAGACGTTAAACACTAACCAGAGATGAGGATCATGCTTATACCAGCGTAGTTGAAAACAATCAAAGCGATAATCTAAAGCTTTTTCAAAAGTAAGCAGGCTTGATTTATTTTTTTAACCAAACTCATGATCTCGTTTAAAATAGGCTCTCTAACTTTCTGATCCATTGCTTTAAACGCATCCTACTTTTTTCCCAAACGGGGCCGTTTATCATACTATCTGCTCATTTCACCCTGCTTAATCCATCTGGAACATCTGTTTTTAAAGTATAAAAAAAATCATATAAAAACAATATACCCGCATGCTATAGAAAACAAGTATCACATTAAAATAGTAATTCAGGCGCATCAGGACAGCATACCCCGCTACATAACTCACTTTCAATAAAATGCCGCGCGGCCTCCCTCATATCAAAGCACCTCAAAAACAATCCGTTAAAAGTCAAATAAAAAACATGTAAATAGAAAGTTATTGACTTATTTACTTAAGGTAAGTATTAACAGAAAGTCTGGACAGCTGATTTTTTATCACTTTGCATTTTCAGGCATTTACGCGTGCACAAGATTTAAATCAACATATGCCATGCAGGTTAACAGTCCTTTTCCATTGGGCTTATCAATCATCCATTGACTGCGATGCACAAAAAATTTTCCCGCCATATGGACGTCACTACACAAAAATGTTCAGCGAACACTTTCGGCGACCAGAGGGGGAAGTGCAGTGTTAATAGGGAGTATCGACAAGTAAAATTAATGAAGAAAGTGATTTTGTCATACCTGCCGCCAGTCATGTATATAAAATGGTTTTAAAGCAGGTATAAATTGGTAGGTTTGGCTGTCCTCAACAAGTATCTTCGGCTTAAATAGGCCTATATACTTTTATAATGCAGTGTTTTTGTAACAAATTTAAAAGTACTACGACAGAGGCGCTGGGCACTACACCGAGTAAATACTCGTGATAAGTATCGGTACAAAAAATAATCCCCCCCCTTTCTATTGAAGGGCATGATGAAATTAGGTCATGAATACATAATGCAAACTTAAGTCCGAAGGCACTAGCCTGTACTCAATGAGCTTTTCTTTTTAAAAGTTAGCACTAGCCCAATCACTCAGTTCCACAATTGGTTTTGGAAAACCAATAGAATAAACAAAGCGATTTTCACTGTCTTCAAAAACGCTATTGTTGACACCCAGTAAAACAAATCCTTCTGCTAATAATGCACTTGCATCCTGAGCACACTCAGTTTCAACAATTTTGGTTATTTGCAGAACAATTTCTTGATATTTTGTTATTTCCACGTTATCCATGATCACCCTTGTGTATCTAACGAGGCTGTAGAATGTCTCCATTTAGAAGGAAAAACATTTTCCAGAATTTTTATTTACTTTTAAAATCATAGGTCAAAAAGCGTAGGCTTTCATGGATTTATAAAAAAAATCATTCTGCCGCCACAATGCCTTAATAACTGGTGAAAAATGATGGCTAAGATCACCAAACGATAGCCCGCTCCATTTCCCTTTTGAATAATTGGTCGGATGTCTTAAAGTGCATTAAATTCCTCCAGCCATCCGATAAAAGACTGAGAGACCTTTTTAACGGTACACAAATCATGGTCAAAAAACCATACGGATAAATCTGTATTCTGACGCGCACAGTCCGTCAGCTTGAAACAAAACATGTTTCCCTTACAATCAGATGCAAACAAAATATGTCCCTTTGGCATACCACTCATTTCATAAAGCTTTGATAGTGAAAATATATCTTCCAGATTTAAAAAATCTTGTACTTCAGAAAGTTCGGAATTTAAATCACAAATTTTAGTGAGTACATTTGGAGTGTGAAGCAAACCATAGGTAGATATCAAATACTTATATGAGTCAGGCAAAAAAGCATTTAATTTTGATTCCAGCTCTTTAATATCAGGACCCTTTATCGGCAGCATAGCGCTTTTACTGCCCCAGTTTTTAACAAATAGATCAATACTGTTCATTTAGAAATACGCCAAGACAGTGACCCCTTATTAATAAGGGGCAGACGAAAAAATCTGCTCACAAGCCACCGGAATTTAACAAATAGATCAATACTGTTCATTTACAAATACTCCAAGACAGTGACCCCTTATTAATAAGGGGCAGACGAAAAAATCTGCTCACAAGCCACCGGAATTTAACAAATAGATCAATACTGTTCATTTACAAATACTCCAAGACAGTGACCCCTTATTAATAAGGGGCAGACGAAAAAATCTGCTCACAAGCCACCGGAATTTAACAAATAGATCAATACTGTTCATTTAGAAATACTCCAAGACAGTGACCCCTTATTAATAAGGGGCAGACGAAAAAATCTGTTCACAAGCCGCCGGAATTTTACAAATAGATCAATACTGTTCATTTACAAATACTCCAAGACAGTGACCCCTTATTAATAAGGGGCAGACGAAAAAATTTGCTCACAAGCCACCGGAATTTTACAAATAGATCAATACTGTTCATTTACAAATACTCCAAGACAGTGACCCCTTATTAATAAGGGGCAGACGAAAAAATCTGTTCACAAGCCACCGGAATTTTACAAATAGATCAATACTGTTCATTTAGAAATACGCCAACACAGTGACCCCTTATTAATAAGGGGCAGACCACTCTCTCTAATTGTTATGTGTTGGTTGAAGCCAGAAATCTCTGTTAATTAGCAGACAAAAAAATCTGTTCACAAGCCACCGGAATTTTACAAATAGATCAATACTGTTCATTTAGAAATACGCCAACACAATCAACCCTTATTGGTAATAAGCCGGCCGCTGTCCCTAATTGTTATGTGTTGGTTGAAGCCAGAAATCTCTGTTAATTAGCAGACGAAAAATTTTAACCGCGAGCCAAAGGAAAATCAACGGAAACACCAGCGTTTGGAAGATAAACACAACAATAAGATTAATAATATGTTCACTCGCACCCGCTATTTTTTGATCATACTCTCTATATTTCGCGGATAGGTTCATGCTATTAGTTGTGCGTTCATAAAAACGACTAATAGAGCTTAAAATCCCTCCTTGCGATTCATCGGGCACCGATGAGCTGTCTCGCGCCTGCAATTCCTGAACATCATTTTCAACATTTTCAAGCACTTCCTGTGAGTTAATATAAGTAGGGTTTAGGATTGAACTGTATACGACCTCATTTACAAGTGTGACGATGGGGATCAAAAATCTTATAAAGATCACCAAAATAGCGGACTTAATCAGGAGATTTCTCCAACCACTATTCACCAAAATAGAGGTCCATATACTTATTAGCAGAATACTGCCTGATAAAATCATTAAATAATTAGCCAGCTCAGTAGTGCCTATTTTCAATAGAACAATTTGAGCGCCTAGGGATGTACTTGCCGCCAGTACAATCCAGGAAAATCGTTCTATCAAGTCGTTTGCAGGATCCAATATTTCACCCGGTGTTAATATAACCCCAAGTCCTCCCGGCTCGATCGCAACTTCGGTTCCCTGGACCACTGAGATCACAGCATTAATGCCACGGACAACAGCAAAAGTCGTTAATGCATTGCTAAACGAGGTTTCGAGTTTATTTTCTGCAATACTGTCTACGGTGTTTGTGGATCCTAACCCTAGTAGAATAATAATGAGGGCACTCATCACCCAGTTTTTGGATGAACTTTTTGTTACGACATTCATATAGGGTGGACCTTTACTAAACATCAAGTGAATTTATCTTTCATTATCTACTAACTTCGCAACACATAATACCCTTTTAAGAGACTAAAGGTTGTGGTCTAAAAATATAAAACGGAGTGCTACGCAACAAACTGTCAGGTTTACATCTTTAAATTTTCGTTTCGAGCTCGTAGTTCACATTTTCACTAAAACACACACCAAAATCAAAAAATAATCATTTGAATCAATGTTTTATTGTGTCAATCATTAATTGTGATTATAATTGCCAATAACCAATTCTACATATCATTTTTTTTCATTAACCTAATAAAGGATTTATGTAAAAAAGACAAATTTTAAATAAATCATGCTTAATTATTAAGGGATATTCCATGAAAAAAGATCAGTACATGAAAAAAGCACAACAAGGTTTTACATTAATTGAGCTGTTAATCGTAATAGCGATTATTGGTATTCTAGCAGCCATTGCGGTGCCGTCTTATAACACTTATTCCCAAAAAGCAAAATTTACAGAGGTAATATTAGCGACTACATCGACTAAAAGTGCTTTTGAAATTTGCGCTCAATTTGACGGAGTCGTTACTAGTTGTGCCGCAGCTACGACTGCTGCTACTGCTGCTGCTGCAGCGAATGCCAAGATCGCTACTATTACTGCGGCTCTTACGTCAGTAGCTCCGACCATTACAGCGACGACCACTGCAGCGAGCATCGGTTTTATTGGGACGTATCTATTGACTGGAGCACAAAATGTGACTTATGACACCATTACTTGGACTGCAACTTGTACTCCAGCCACACTATGTAATTAATGACAGCCAATAATATCAGTGGCCAGGCTTTTGCCCGGCCAAGGGTAAAGAAGCTTAATGCAGTACCATCTAGAGAAGAGCTTGTCCAACAAAAGGATAAGTCAATTACTCGCATGACCTGTCCTTAATTAGTTAGGCTATATTCATTTTCGCCGACAGCTTCACTTGATGTCCCTATATAAAAATTGCGGACATCCAATAATTACAATGGCTAGGATTAAATATAAAAACTCATAAGTATCAGTCCTAATGAGCAAAATTTAAGTGATTTATTAAGGTAACGAGCAAAATTTCATTGGAGACCAGGTTAAATGATTAGATTGGCTGAATTTAACGCCTGTTAAAGTATCTCAACGAGAAAGTACCTATAACATGTCATTAAAACACTTTCAAATCAGTTAGTTAATATAAATTTTGATGCAATACATTTTTCTTGGTAATCCAATATTTATACCTGTATGTTCAGCCTAGGCGGCTAATTCTTCTAACGATCCCACCGCAACATGATAGTTTTACCAAAGTTACTCGCTAGATATCATCATTTCCAAAGAGCATGGTGAGTTTGATGTTGAAATTCGCATCAATTATGAAGAAACCAGCATTGCCACTAAAGGTAACAATTATGTCATCTACCCCGCCATTACGAGCACCGCTAAAAAATCAGATACAGTATTAAAGCAGCGCAAAGGTCAATTAAAGCAGATTTACATGAAAATCCCGATTTAACTGAACCTGAAACGGATTACGAACAAGAACAACAAATGCACTTAAATTATGAGTTAACGCCCCCAAAACGCAGCCTAAGCTGCGTTTTTTTAAAACAAGGATAAAAGTGAAAGCACTACCGGTTAGATGAGCTAACATGGCCCCCATTTTTATAACAGTAATCTTGGGTAGCCATGTTAATTGATTTGTAAAAAGGTTATCGCCCAGCTTTTATTTGGAAATAACTCTTTCCTTAAGCACTAAATACAAGCTAAAAGCAGCTCAAAATCATTGCCAGTCAAAATAAAAGACCCAATCACCTCACTCTCTCGACCTATCTTTTATTAATGATGTCTTGCGCAATAAGATAGTTCGCATGTCATGCAGGCGCAACACAAATATTAAAGTGAAATTAAAATAGTGACTTTCATTGTTACAGTCCTCAACGGCTATCTGGCACTCGTTGTATATGAAGGTGGGCCAATAGACGTATTGTTGGTCGGATCAAAAACTGAGCGCTACCAATAATAAAAAACCAGATAGCTACTTTTTCCAACGAAGGATAAAGAAAAACCACACTCCCCGACAAGAACCAGAGCGCTATGAAAAAATCATTAATAATACTAATCACTTCATAGCGACGCCGAATAATTAACTGTTCATTGCCGACGGTAAGGGTAAGGGGGTTATCGATACTATACTTGTCGCTCATAGAAAAACCTTTGAACTGTATTAATGGAAGCTGCTCAACACGCACATAACACTGTATTAGCCTGTATTAGCCTGTATTCTTACTAATAAAGATTTAAAATTTCATTTATTGGCGACAATTGTACCATAACAAGCATAAAAACAGTTAGATAGCATACATATCTAATGGTAAATTTACTTTTTATATTGGGGAAATGAAGCACTTTAATTTATGGAGTTCTCTCATATTTCAAAGCATAAAAAATCAACTGATTATTTTCAATAAGTTAAAATATTAAGTCTTTGAAACTAGTGCACCAAGTTTTTATATAAGGTGCAACAGAAGTGGTAACTCAAAGGGGGTTATGATTAACTTAAATTTGAGCATCTTGTTCACAACGATAAATGAGCAACAAGCAGATTAACTATTTAATTGAGTGACTGAAATGACAAAAAGACTTTTTTTGGGCATCGCATTGAACAAACAACCGACTCAGCTGCTATCAAAACTACAGGCAAACTTAGACTCGGCAGTCAGGTTGGTTCCTGCAACAAATTTACACATGACCTTACTCTTTTTTGGGCAAGTCGACACTAAAACTCAGCAGCGACTTGAGGAGCAGATTTCTCTGATGGATAAACCCAAGTTCAACCTGACTCTTGATAAATTAGCACATTGGGCAAAACCCAAAATACTCTGCGTGACAGGTAAAATTGATGATCCGGCCTTATTTAAACTTGCTGAAAACTGCTCAGCATTAGCATCTAAATTCAAATTTTATAAAGATGAAAATCCTTTCACGCCCCATATTACACTGGCACGAGAAGCCAAAAACTTACCCAGAAACATGCCAATAACAGTCGATGTTCAACCACTTTTGTTAACGCCTAAGACTATCCATCTGTATCATTCCCAAAGCACAACAGAGGGGGTTAAATATCAAATAGTGCGTTCATGGAACCTGCAATAACAGGAACTGCTGACATAATTGCGCAAATTAAGTTATTATACCCCCCCTATCCAGCCAACGAACAGGTTTTATGAACAACCCTGAGATTACTAAAAAACAGCTAATTACCCTACTGAACAATTGGGGTGAAAGTAAAATATCATCACAGCAACTGCAAGACTGGATGATTACATTTTACGATCCACCGGAAGTCAGCATTGGACCTACCGAGCCTGAGTGGACGCAGTTAGCAATGAATATCATTATGAATGAGTATGAGATAGCTAAAATTAAGAAATATCGTGTTGAAAACTATGCCCTAGCCATTGCTTTTGCCGAATGTACCGATAAAACTTTCAATCAAAGTAAATATCTTTTTCTTTATGATGGTTTTTCTGACTAATAGCAAAAGCATTAAGTTTATAGTCACTCGCTTCACAGGAAAAATTTGAATAGTAAATCTGAACACTTAATTAATGCGTTTGCTATTATCGGTACGCGGAGCGCACCCTAGTGTATAATACCAAAAGAACTAAAAAGGTGATCACCCTTGCTGGTTAAAATCATCCCTAACCGCGTTCTGATTTTTGAAGTGAGAACAACTATCTCCTGCAACTCAGGCCTTGTTAGTGTTAATTTTTC
>JBLHWW010000144.1:0-9242 GCA_047629075.1 Psychromonas sp.
ATCTGGTGATCGACCATTCGGTTAACGTTGATAAGTTTTCAAGCAAATCCGCTTTTGATGAAAACGTGGCTATCGAAATGGCGCGCAACAAAGAACGTTATGAGTTTTTAAAATGGGGGCAACAGGCCTTTAAAAATTTCAGCGTCGTACCTCCAGGCACCGGCATTTGTCATCAGGTTAATCTTGAATATCTGGCTAAAGTTGTATGGGATGAAACGACTGATAATGAGTGTCTGGTCTATCCTGATACTCTGGTTGGTACCGATAGCCATACTACTATGATTAATGCGCTGGGTGTTTTAGGTTGGGGCGTTGGCGGGATTGAGGCCGAGGCGGTGATGCTTGGGCAACCGATTTCAATGCAGATCCCGGATGTGGTTGGATTTGAGCTGACCGGCAGATTGGCAGAAGGGATCACCGCAACGGATCTGGTGCTGCAGGTTGTGCAAATGTTAAGAAAGCATGGTGTGGTCGGAAAATTTGTCGAATTTTATGGTGCAGGCCTTGCTCATTTACCCTTGGCCGATCGCGCAACTATTGCCAATATGGCACCGGAATACGGTGCTACCTGCGGATTTTTCCCGGTCGATCAGCAAACCCTGAGTTATTTAAAATTGACTGGCCGTGATCAGCAAACCATTGATTTAGTGGAATCTTACAGTAAAATTCAGGGGTTGTGGCGTGATGAGAATACCCCAAATGCTGATTTTTCTGATACTTTGTCTCTTAATATGAGCGATATTGAACCTAACCTTGCAGGACCAGACCGGCCGCAGGACAGAGTCCCTATGCGCCAGTTAAAAACGGCGACCGATGACTTTATTGATCTCAATGGAAAGGGTCAGCAAAAGACCACTGATTTTCCTATCAATGACAGTGATCAATCGCTCCATCATGGTTCACTAGTGATCGCTGCTATTACCTCCTGCACTAATACCTCTAATCCTGCGGTGATGCTGGCAGCCGGACTGCTGGCTAAAAAAGCGCTGGCAAAAGGATTGGTTAAACAACCCTGGGTTAAAACTTCACTTGCCCCCGGCTCACGGGTAGTGACTGATTATCTTGTGGAAACAGGATTACAACAATCCTTAAATACACTCGGTTTTAATCTGGTCGGTTATGGCTGTACTACCTGCATTGGCAATTCAGGCCCTTTACCAAAACCTGTTCAGGAGTGTATTGATAAAAACGATCTGATCGTGAGTGCTGTTTTATCAGGCAACCGTAATTTTGCAGGACGAATTCATCCACAGGTTAAAGCTTCTTGGTTAGCATCACCCCCTTTAGTAGTAGCCTACTCGCTGGCCGGCACCACACGCATAGATCTCAGTCAGGATCCGATCGGCACCGGCAGTGATGGTGAAAAGGTCTATTTAAAAGATATTTGGCCAAGTAACGCGGAAATCGCCGAGTTGCTAAAAAGTGTCAGTCATCAGATGTTCGAAGAGCGCTATAGTGCAGTATTTGACGGCGATAAAGAGTGGCAGGAGATTCAGTCAGGAAACGAAGCCAATTATCAGTTTCCCGTGGAGTCCACCTATATTCAACGACCGCCCTTTTTCGAGCCACAATACCGCGATAATTTTAGTAATATTGTGGATGCGCCTATTCTGGTTATGCTCGGAGATTCAGTTACAACGGATCATATTTCACCCGCAGGTGCCATTCCCAAAGACAGCCCTGCCGCTCAATTTTTGCAAGATCATGGGATTGATGAAAAAGATTTTAACTCTTACGGCTCACGACGCGGCAATCATGAAATAATGATGCGAGGGACCTTTGGTAATATTCGTATCCGTAATGAGATGACACCTGATAAAGAAGGCGGTTACACCCATTTGCAGGGTCAGTCGCAGGCTATGTTCATCTTTGATGCAGCCACCCATTATCAGCAGGAAAAAAGAGCCAGTGTGGTTGTTGCCGGAAAAGAATATGGTATGGGTTCGAGTCGAGACTGGGCCGCTAAAGGAACCTTACTGCTTGGTGCCAAAGCTGTTATTGCCGAGAGTTTCGAGCGTATTCATCGTGCTAATCTGGCTGGAATGGGTGTATTACCGTTGCAATTTATGGAGGGTGAAGATCGTAAATCATTGCAGTTAAGCGGTGATGAATCCTTTGATATTATGGGCTTAGAGGCTGAAATGAACGCCAATCAAACGCTTGATGCGGTTATTCATTATCCATCCGGTAAGCAGCGTAAAATTAAATTGTTGTCTCGTCTCGATACAGCCGTTGAGGTTGATTATTACCGCGCGGGTGGTGTACTCACTTATGTGCTTAACCGCATAGTTTCCAAAGGATAATAATGCAGTAAGATAAAAAATTATTGGCAATAAAAAAATTAGCGATCAATGTCAGGCTTTTGAAGCCTTTCATTTTTCCTGCTGATTATTTCAAAATAGTGATCATAATGAGCACCATTTTTTGTTATAGAAAACGCATTAATTAAGTGATCAGATTTATTATTCAATAATCATCACTACTGTTTTATGAGTGTCAGTTTTTCCTTTTAACGGATTGATTATAAATTTAATGCGTTTGGTATTAATAACATTCTCTGGCACTCGCTGCTTATTTGATCAGCTCGTAAGCCCGTGCACCGATTACCAATGTTGCGGTACATCAAATGCACCCTAGCGCTAACATAATAGCAAACGTATTAATTAAGTGTTTTGATCTGCTAGAGCAATTGATAGCCTTGATCGTCCGTGTCATCTCGCCATCCTTTATCTTTGTAAATGCCTGCTCAGAATAGTTTTTTCCAAAATTTAGATTAGTGTTATTGATTTTAGTAGCGCTCTCATCACAGATTAAAATTCGGAATGATAGTGCTTTAGCACTGATCAGAATAACAGCACTAAAAAAATATAAAATAACACCATAAAATCGCTTAGTTTAGTGGTGGACTTTACCTCTAGCTCCCGATCCCCTGCCGGAGTTTTTTGCCTTCGAGGAATGACATTGGAAATACGGGATAATTTTTCAAGCGTCAGTTACGAAAGCAGCTCAATTTGCTTTATACCCTTTTATAGTTTTCAGCTCGGCCAATGGAAAAGATGCAAGTGAGCACCATACTTACGGTCAATCAGTTAATTCAGCGTGAACAATATTTGCTCAATCAGTCCGATCAAAACTTCGTGCCTCTATTCGGCGCTTAATGGGCAGCGGCAGCGCTTGATCGGAACAGTTAACTAGGTTAGAGAATGAGCTTGATGCGGAATTATCAGGGGTGACAGCCAATCAAGTGGAGCTGGCATTGGGCGATTACTATAATGACATTAAACTGGTCACGGAATGTCTGCGCCAATTGGCGGAAGTCGATAATTTACCGACCCAGATAGCCGCGTTTTACCAAGAACAAAGACAAGAAACTGATCTATCGGTGGTGCGTTCGTTAATGCGCTGTTTAGTTTTCGATCTGCAGTGGGTTATAGAATCCAAGCGTGTTGTCTGTTTTAATAAAAACCATATGCGGCGAAATATTGTGGCGATCTTTTTATGTGCATTTATTTTATTTTTCAGCCCCTCTATTTCACCTGTTTTATTTTCTTTAGAGTTTTAAAATTTACGCTGTTATTATACTTTACCGCTGCAACGGCGGGTATTTTGGGCCTCTTTTAGCCAACTCACATCAATCCAATCTCGCATGCAGACTGCAACGGTTGATCAGATACGTGCCATCGGTCAATTAGGTTATATTCTTGCTCGTGCAGTAGTAAGTGCCGAAGCAGGCTTAATCATGTTTTACCTAGTACAGTCCAGCTTATTAAGCGGCGTATTCTTTCCTGCATTTATGCCTACTCGCAAAGAGCTTTTACAATATAAACGGAGCATCAATCTGTTATTCGAAAATTCTTATGCGGTCTCTCAAGCCGTGGAAGCTTCTTATGCTATTGGTACCTTAGCGCAATCTGCGCAGGGTTTGTCTTTACTGATTGTGTGGAGTTTACTGGCAGGATTTTGTTAAAAAATGATCCCCGGAATTTTAACCAGTAAAGCCAAACAAGCGGCGGATTGTGCCGACTCATAAGGCGGGTTGAGCAAACGGATTTGCACCTGAAGCGCATAATAGTGGATGTATACTCGGGTTGTGTTTCTCAGCGCACCAGGGCTTTAAGGGATTTATTCCTAGGTCGATTGAAGTCAATCAAACCAACCTTAACCTAAAGTTTGCTAATCAAACCAGCTAAGTAATCAAGCGCTTTTAGATGAACCCGCAGGGCAGCATTTGTGCATGCGATCGACTACGTTATCACCTGCTTATGTAGAATAACTACAGGGCCTACGCTTGGTATTGTATGAAATGCGCACAAGTTGCTGCAAAAACGCACACGAAAGGTCAACAGACCCTAGGTTAAGCCATAACAACATCAATTTTATCACTCTTCAATAGCGTCGCGCTTAAAACCACAGGAATAGCTTTTGAAATTGGCGTATCACTCAGGTCACCCTTTCCGTCAATGGACATCAGGGGATTGGTTTCAGGAAAATAAGCAGCAATATTACCCTCCGGAATATCATAAGCCACCAGCTTAAATCCAAAAACCTTGCGTTCAATGCCATCGGGCCAAAGGGATTCAATGTCGACAAATTGACTATTTTTCAGCCCCAATGCTGCGATGTCATTGGCGTTAACAAAAAGAACTTTGCGTTCTCCGAAAATACCGCGGTAACGATCATCAAAACCATAAATACTGGTATTGTATTGATCGTGAGAACGCATCGTTTGTAAGACGAACACCGGATCCTTACTTAATTCCCGCAGGTTGGCGGGCAGTAAATGCAGCGGTAAATCATGCTCCATAAATTGTGCTTTTTTAGATGGCGTTTGCCATTGTCGTTCAGCAGCGCTATTCCCAAGATAAAAACCACCCGGCTGTTTTATCTTGGTATTCATCTCGGTAAATCCGGGAATACTTTTTGCAATTAAGTCGCGGATTCTGTCGTAATCTTCAATAACCCAAGACCAGTCTATCGGCTGTTTGCCCAAAGTGGCGGCAGCGATCCCCGCAATAATAGCCGGCTCCGAGCGCATTTCACCGGTATCACTCTCGACCACCCCGGCAGAGGCATGCACCATACTAAAAGAGTCTTCAACGGTGATGCTTTGTGGACCCGATGCCTGAATATCAATATCAGTGCGCCCCAGACAAGGTAGAATAAGCGAATCTTTCCCCGGAACAAGATGCGTACGGTTTAGTTTTGTTGCGATATTCACCGTTAAGCTGCAATTCGACAGTGCTTGCTGAGTTAAGGATGTATCCGGCGTTGCTGCCGCAAAATTTCCGCCTAAAGCAATAAACACTTTACTCTCTCCGGCAAGCATCGCTTTAATAGCGGCAACCGCGTTATGCCCGGGTTTTGAAGGAGCTTGAAAATCAAAGGCATGCGACAAGTTGTCAATAAACGCAGTACTTGGTTTTTCGTCAATGCCCATAGTACGATCGCCCTGCACATTACTGTGCCCGCGCACCGGACACAATCCTGCACCCGGTCGCCCTAATTGTCCAAATAAGAGCTGCAGGTTGGTGATTTCTTGAATGGTGTTCACCGAATGTTTATGCTGAGTAATGCCCATCGCCCAGGTAATAATCACCCGCTTGGATTGACGATAAATGGCGGCTGCTTGTTCTATTTCAGATTGTGATAAGCCAGCCTGCTCGGTAATTTCATCCCATGGTGTCGCCTCAACTGCTGTTAAGTATTGCTCAATTCCTTGAGTGTGTTCTTCAATAAAGGCATGATCAAATATGGATGAGCGCCCAGCGGACAACTCTGCTTTTTCAGTTACGAAAAGTGCTTTAACCATACCGCGTACAACGGCCATATCGCCACCGAGTTTAGGCCTGAAATAGCACTGACTAATTTTTGTCGAGCGATTGGTGAGCATTTCGGTCACCGATTGAGGATTAGTAAAACGCTCTAAGCCTCGCTCTTTTAAAGTATTAAAAGTAACAATAGCGGCCCCTCGACGTGATGCCTGGCGCAGCGTATCTAACATACGGGGATGATTTGTTCCCGGGTTTTGACCAAAAACAAAAATAGCATCGGCATCTTCAAAATCTGCCATTTTAACGGTGCCTTTACCGACACCAATGGATTTTTTCAAGGCTATTCCGGTTGCTTCATGACACATATTAGAGCAATCAGGAAAATTATTAGTACCAAATGTTCGCACCATAAGTTGATATAAAAATGCCGCTTCATTGCTCGCCCGACCCGAGGTATAAAACTCAGCTTGATCAGGGGACTCAAGTGTATTTAAGTGCTTGGCTATCAGCGAAAAAGCCTGCTGCCAACTAACAGCTTGATAGCAGTCAGTGTCGCGATTGTACTGAACAGGATGACTCAACCTGCCCTGATACTCTAAAAAATAATCACTTTGCTGGGTTAACCAACTTACGCTATGTTGCTGAAAAAATTCTGGCGTGACACGGCGGCTTGTGGCTTCCCAATTAACCGCTTTCGCACCATTTTCACAAAACCTAAAGCGACTTTTTTCTTCAGATTCCCCCCATGCACAACCGGGACAATCAAACCCTTTGTCCTGATTTGTTTTTAGTAAGTTTAGAATGTTATGTACAACATTTTCACTTTTCAGAAGATGTTTAGTAGTACTTGATAGGGCTCCCCAGCCACCAGCCGATCCTTTATATTTTTTAACTGTCATTTTAATTCTCTATTCTGTGGTCAGATTTAAACGGAAAGCACCATGGTAGATATTAAATCCGCCATTACGACTGAAGCCAATAAGTGTTAAATTGAAACGTTTTGCCATATTGATAGCGAGATTTGATGGCGCCCCGACAGCAACCAGTACCGAGATACCGGAAACAAGGACTTTCTGAACTAACTCGAAACTGATGCGACCGCTTAGGAATATAATTTTTTGCTGCTGATAAATATTCGGGCTTAGGGCTAATTTTCCGATCAACTTATCTAAGGCGTTATGACGCCCAACATCTTCGCAGCTTAATAACAAAGCGCCTTTAGCATCAAATAAACCACAACCATGCACCCCCCCCGTTTGCATAAACATCGCTTGATATTGACGCAACTGATCGCCGAAATAAGGTATAAGATGACCTGGCAACCAGTGTTCATCCGTGTCTAAATGAGGAATTTCGCGTAGCTCTAAAGACTGTATTGATGATTTGCCACACACCCCGCAACTGGAGAATGAGGTTGTATCTCTATTGATTAATGTCCAGTCAACAACCACATTCGCTGATAAGCGTACATTTATTTTATTTCGAGAAATTTCATCTGCATCTAATTGATCATTGATACCAACAATGTCGCAGGCTTTTTTGATAATACCTTCGGCCAGCAATAATCCGGTTACCAGATAAAGGTCGTCACCTGGTGTACGCATAGTCACTAAGTAAATTCGCTCTCGTTCATAACCTAATCTGTCGCTATAAGTCAGACTAATCTGTAGGGGTTCTTCGACAATCACTGAATCAATAGAAAGGCTCACCTGTGTGCCATTTATCTGCTGACGGGAACATGTCACTACACTCAAAGTATTTAAGTTTGATTGATGTACTTGCTGATTGTTTTGATCAAAATTAACCTTAAAAGCTGAATCCTTATGATCTAACCAATAATCGTCCTGATTTACTTTCTGCTCAGCCATAAACTTACTTCACTCCCCATAGCTTGACTTTAAAAATGGATATGATCTGCGCGACCTCTCCCCCACAATTTTTTACATGCAAAAAAATCATGAAAAACGTGCTCACTCGATAAGACAATGGCATTGCTGTTTGCCATTTATTTGTAAGATGCCATAAGCAAGATGTAAAAAATCACAATTTAATATAGACACAACAAAATCCGCTCAGTTACAAGATAGTAAAATGTAATCGTTTTTATTATTCCCCTTAAAAATATCAATGCAAGATGCAATAAATAAATTTTAACGACAGCAGGGATTTTTATTTCCAACTTACGTTATCAACATTAAATTATTGTTTTTAAAGAGAAATTTGCGTTTTAACTGAGTATTTTTATTGTAGATCTTAACTTTTTAAAAAATATTTAACAATAATTTGACAAATATGTAACAACAGAGTTGCAGAGTACTCTTTGACTAGTGATCAATCAAACGGTAAAATTCGTTCGTTTGATAAGAAAAATCTATCACTCTACCAAGGGCAAAGTAATTAAATGCTTCACAAGGAATCGAATTCATGAATATCAAACTGCAGCAATTAAATCATTTTGTGATGGTAGTCGAAGAAGGCGGGTTTAGAGCCGCTTCAAATCGTGCAAATCGCTCTCAAGCGGCACTTTCTGCGTCAATAAAAGAGCTGGAAAAAAGACTCAGTCACCCCCTTTTTGAGACGGGAAACAAATCGACACTCACTCCATTCGGCAAAATATGTTTACCAAAAATAATGCTGTTCCTGAATGCTTACGGCTCATTAGTCAATGATTTACGCACGGCGGCGGCTGGACAACAGGGACGAGTCCGAATAGCAAGTGTTCCTTCCGTGGCAGGCAAACTGATTCCAAGTGTGCTGAAGGCATTTTGCGAAAAGTATCCAAATGTAGAAGTCAGCTTAATTGATGATAATGCGCCCGTAGTTGAAGCCAGATTACTTGCAGGAGAAGTGGATTTAGCGATAGGAAACAGCTCTAATATTGCAGATGAGGCGATAGATTTTACAGCACTGATCAGAGATCCGATCGGCGTGGTGTGTTCACGACAGAATCCAATCGCAGCACATCCACAGGGAGTAAAATGGCAAGCATTATTAAAACAACCTTTTATTAAAAATGGCACCTCGAGCTTATTGGATCCAACACCCGCACGCGTCCTTAGCGAACGAGCGCTTTACTCGATAGACAACCTCACCTCACTATTTTCGGTATTAGAATTGGGGATCGGTATCACAACACTACCCAAGCTTGCTTTCCCGACCAACAACAACCGCTTGATTTGGATCCCCTTGACCGATCCCCCGCTTAAACGCCAAATTGGTATTTTTAAATTAGCAGAGAAGACCATCTCTCCTCAAGCACAGATCTTTCTCGATTTGTGTATTCAATATCTAAACTCCACTGAAGAATATAATTAGCGTTTATTTCTAAAAAAAGCGCGCCTGGTGTGAAATCAGAATATTCAATGCTTTTTATTTAGGCAGTTGCATTGCGCTAGCAATTTTTTAAAAGCTTTGTACGTCCTTACAGGGAGATTTATCATCAGCAAGTCCACAATGGAAATAGATCCCGTT
>JBLHWW010000145.1:0-8986 GCA_047629075.1 Psychromonas sp.
AAATATTAATGACAGTTTAGTTGACGGTGTTGAGTGATAAACAGATATTTTTTTTCCACCATTAATCTGGAATTGTTAAATGAAAAAGTTTGATATGAATAAATATAAAATTGAATTTATGGGAAAGTTTGGCATTGATTTTAAACAATGGATGTCGCCCTCTATTCGAGATTATTATTCATTATTCATTAAAAATGCGCACCACAATAAAAGTCAGCTTTTATTGTGGGCAAAAGAGTATGCAGTGCTGGAAGATGGCCAGTCGGTCAATGTGGCGCAAAAACCGGTGCGCTTGCTACCCGAAGTAAGAGAGTTGTTTTTATCTTTGCAAAGTCAAATCGGAGAGGAAGTGCATGTCGGTGACTGGTTAACAGTTTCTCAACAGAGAATTGACCAGTTTGCTGATGTTACCGAAGATCATCAATGGCTGCATAACGATGTTGATAAGGCAAAAACGGATTCTCCTTTTAAAACAACCATCGCCCATGGTTTTCTTACCTTATCTTTATTACCGCGTTTAACTGATAGCGTTAACCCTACAAAACCGCTTTATCCAAATGCAAAAATGATGGTTAATTATGGGCTTAACCAGGTTCGTTTTCCCTATCCCGTTAAAACAGGCAGTGTTATTCGAGCGCATAGCCGCTTAATTAAAGTCACGCCAGTCAAAAATGGTTTAGAAATTGAAAAAGAGATTTCTGTCGAAATAAAAAATACTCGGCGTCCAGGGTGTGTTGCGGTATCTGTGGTACGTGTTTATTTTTAAAGTGAGTATGTAAGTTAATTTTTTCTGTTGAACAGCTTCCTTAGTACAGGGTTATTTTGACTTAAATCAATAAAGTTTCAATAAAATAGAAAACCGCTTGCAAATGGTAATGATTCTCATTAGTATTGCTGTATCGTGAATTGTTCCCATTTAGGAAAATAAAATGTTTATAAAAAAATTGCTTACCTCCGCCGCTATCTTCTCAACCTTAAGTGTCAGCAGCTTTGCAGCTCATGCTGAAGAAGTAAATATTTATTCATTTCGCCAACCCTTTCTGATTGATCCTATTATGGAGAAATTTACGGCAGAAACGGGCATTAAAGTGAATGTTTTATTTGCAAAGAAGGGTCTCATTGAACGTGTTAAGCGTGAAGGGAAATTATCGCCTGCGGATCTTGTCTTAACCTCGGATTTTAGCCGCTTAATGATTCTCAATGATGAGCGTCTTACGCAATCCGTTGACAGCAAAATATTAACCGAAAATATCCCCAGCCAGTATCGCGATCCAAAACAACATTGGTTTGCATTAACAACACGTGTCCGTAATATTTACTCTTCTGCTGAGCGGGTTGGACCCACACCGAATATTACCTATCAAGATTTAGCCAGCCCAGAATTTAAAGGTAAGGTATGTATGCGTGCGGGCAAGCATCCTTACAATGTCTCATTGCTTGCTTCTGTGATTGCCCATGAAGGTCAGGCAAACGCAAAAACCTGGCTTGAAGGCCTAAAAGCTAATCTTGCCCGTAAACCACAGGGTAATGATCGTGCTCAAGTGAAAGCGATTAAAGATGGCCTTTGTGATTATGCTTTAGGTAACAGTTATTACCTAGGTAAGATGCTTGCGGATCCGCAACAAGTTAGTTGGGCTGAAGCGGTCAATATTAACTTCCCGAATCAGGCAACAACCGGCTCACATGTTAATGTCAGTGGTGTGGTATTGACTAAGTATGCACCTAATAAAACAAGTGCCATCAAACTGATGGAGTTTTTATCGGGTGAAACTGCGCAGCAGATTTACGCAGAAGCTAATTACGAGTATCCTGTAAATGCAAACGTGGCTCCTTCTAAATTGGTCGGATCATGGGGCGAATTCAAAGCAGATTCAATTTCGCTTTTTGATATTGCCCAACAGCATCGAACAGCCGTTAAGTTACTGGATGAAGTGAAATTTGATCTCTAGAATAAACCTTTACAAGTTACTGCCATGGGCAGTAACTTGTCTTTTAATTACACCCATATTAGCTCTTATTTTAAGTGCTTTTCAGATCGATGATAGTGGTAGTTTCCAACACTTAATTGATACAGTATTGTGGGATTACAGTTTAAATACATTACTTATGGTTTTAGGAGTGATTACTTTAAGTTGTATTTTTGCACTGCCCGTTGCCTGGTTTGTTGCCTGTTGCGAATTCCCCGGTCGTAGCATACTGCAGTGGGCGTTAATGCTGCCGCTGGCCCTTCCGCCTTATATTGTTGCCATTGTGTACACTGACCTGCTGGATTTTTCAGGTCCAGTGCAAAATTTTTTACGCGCATTAATGGGCTGGCAACAGCCATCTGACTATTATTTCCCCGATATTCGTACTATTTCCGGCGCAATCATTATTTTAAGTTTAGCGCTCTATCCTTATTTATACCTGTTATTACGGGGCGCTTTTTTAGGGCAATCAGGAGGGTTATTTCAAGCAGCTCGTTCTCTGGGCTTATCTCCTCTACGTGCTTTTTTACGTGTCTCTTTACCGCTTTCCCGTACTGCTCTCGCGGTGGGTTTATCATTAATTGCGATGGAAACCTTGGGTGATTTTGCAACGGTTCATTATTTTTCAGTCAGTACCTTAACCACGGCGGTTTATAATACCTGGTTGGAATTAGGCAGTTTGACCACCGCTGCAAAAATATCATCACTGATGTTATTGGCCCTGGTTATTTTAATCAGTCTCGAAAATTACAGCCGTCGCAGACAAAAATTATACCAGGGCAGTGGTTCAACCCATACCGAGTTGCGTTTTGTCTTGCAGGGCTGGCGAAAGTGGGGAGTATTAACCTTTTCCTGGGGACTCCTCTTTTTTGCTTTTATTCTGCCCTTAGCGGTTCTATTTTATTATGCGAGCCTCTATTTCAGCCAGTCATTTAACCTTTCTTTATGGAAATACACGCTAAACAGTGTTTGGCTGGCAACGATTGTAGCCTCTTTATCCCTGTTAATCGCATTAATTGTTAATTTCTACCAGCGCTTATCACCGGGGGTATCGGCCAGGGCAACAATACGGTTATCCTCTTTAGGCTATGCGCTGCCGGGTACCGTGGTTGCGATCGCAGTGCTTATTCCCTTGACCAGTTTAGATTTGTGGTTCAATAGACAGCTTGTTGAGTATGGTTATTCAAGAGCAGGGCTGCTTTTTTCAGGTACGCTGTTTATTTTAGTGGCCGGTTATTTAGTGCGTTTTAGTGCGATAGCCGTTGGCAGTATAGACAGCAGTCTGGCTCAAGTTTCTCCTTCATTAGACAGTGCCTCGCGCACACTTGGGCAAAGTGCGGCACAAACCATTCGTCGCGTTAATTTACCGTTAATCACCAGAGGAATGTTAAGTGCCTTTATTTTGGTTTTTATTGAGGCCATGAAAGAACTGCCCACGGCTTTATTATTGCGGCCGTTTAATTTTGAAACGCTGGCAACTTATGCTTATCAATTTGTCTCGGATGAGATGATAGAATACGCAGCCTTACCCGCTTTATTAATTGTTTTAATAGGGCTTGTACCTTTTATTGTCGTCAGCCGTTTAATGGAGAAATCCTCTTAATGTCCACCCTTATTATTAATAAATTAAGTTGTTTTTACCAAAATAACCAAGTGCTTAATTCGCTGGATTTGGAACTCGCTAATAATGAAATAGTGTGTTTATTAGGGGAGAGTGGCTGTGGTAAAACAACCCTGCTCAGGGCGATTGCCGGTTTGCAAATAGAGCTTTCTGGTGAGATAAACATAAACGCTAAAATGGTTAATAATACGGGCATTAATATTCCCCCGGAAGAACGCAAAGTAGGTTTGATTTTTCAGGATTATGCGCTTTTCCCCCACCTTAATGTTTTTGATAATGTCGCGTTTTCATTACAGAAACTGAGTCGTAGCGAGCAACAAAAACTTGTTACTAAAGTATTAACGCTGGTTCGACTAAAGGATTATGCCGATCGTTTCCCGCATCAACTTTCAGGTGGACAGCAGCAGCGTATTGCGATTGCCCGTGCGCTGGCTTATCAACCTGAATTAATGTTATTAGATGAACCTTTCTCGAATTTAGACCCACATGTTCGTTTTCAGTTAATCGAGGAAATCAGACAGCTACTTAAAGCACATTCTATGAGCGCATTATTTGTCACCCACTCTAAAGAAGAAGGTTTTGCTTTTGCCGATAGAATTGCTTTGATGCGGTCGGGTAAAATAGTACAAATTGATACTGCTCAAATGTTATACAGTCATCCCAACTCAAGGTATGTAGCTGATTTTATGGGCTTGAGTAATTATCTCAGGGTCACGGTAAGGGATAAATATTCTTACCAGTCCGATCTGGGTTTACTCAACTGTAATGCTATTATTGAACATCCAATAAATACAGCATTAACCCTGCTATTACGACCCGAGCAACTCGCTGTTGAAGTTGATCCCAGCGGTAAAGGCACTATCAAAAAAGTTGATTTCTTGGGCGCATACCAGCATGTCAGCATTGACTATTTAAGTAAGCATTATATTGTAAAGCAGAGTAATCATTATGGTAACTGTATGCAGTTAAAGGTTGGTGATAAAGTCTCGTTGACGGTATTAAGCCATGATTTTGTCGCTTTTCAAGCAGAATAACACAGTCTCGTTGACGGTGTTAAAGTATGATTTTGTCGCTTTTCAAGCAGAATAATAAAGTTTTGTTGACGGCATTAAGCGATGCTGTTGTTGTTTTTCAAGCAGAATAATAAAGTCTTGTTGACGGCATTAAGCGATGCTGTTGTTGCTTTTCAAGCAGAATAACACAGTCTTGTTGACGGCATTAAGCGATGCTGTTGTTGCTTTTCAAGCAGAATAATAAAGTCTTGTTGACGGCATTAAGCGATGCTGTTGTTGTTTTTCAAGCAGAATAATAAAGTCTTGTTGACGGCATTAAGCGATGCTGTTGTTGCTTTTCAAGCAGAATAATACAGTCTCGTTGACTGTATTAAGGCCTCATTTTTTTGCCTTTGAAATAGAATGAAATTAATGGCTATTTTCCGCCATTAATTAGTTGCTGCAAATTTTTATCAGTCAGGGCTGAGCTCGGTCATTAACTGGGCTTTTAAGTTTTCTTCCTGCTGCTCAGTCAGTGCATTCCCTTCAGCCGTTGAAATAATAAAGAGATCCTCCGCACGTTCACCAATGGTGGTTATTTTGGCAGTAAAAAGAACCATGCCGCTGAATCTGAAAATCTCACCAATATCAGCTAAAATTCCTGGTGCATCAAAAGCGACCAGTTCAATTTGGGTGCGTTTACGACGTGTAGGTAAAAAAGTCACTTGCGGTTCAAATTTGAATTGGCGTTTAACACGTGCCAGACGAGTTTGTTGCCTGTTGACTTTTTCCGGCGCCAGCAGTGCCATTTCGATTTCTTTTTTGAGACGCTGAATTTTCTCAGGATCAATATGGCTACCGTCCTCTTCTAATACAGTAAAAGTACTTAACGAGAAGTCATCTCTACTGGAGAGAATTTTTGCATCATGAATACTAAGTTTTTTATTATCAATAACAGTGACCACGCTGGAAAATAATGCGGGCATCTCTTTATGATAGACAAAAATTTCAGTTGCCTCGCTGCTTTTTTGCTCACTGATTAAAACCATTGGCCGGCTATGATCTTTATGTGCTAAAAGATTTTTAGTATGCCAGGCTATTTGTTTCGAGCGATAACGGAAAAAATAATCGAGCTTAAAGCGTTTCCAAAGTGTTTTTGCTTGAGGGTCCGTAATACCTTGCTGGCGTAAAAGAACCAGAGTCTTACGTTGCCTGTCGCGGATCCGATCGCGAATATCCGGTGGGCTTTCCAATCCGCGGCGCAGTACTTTTAATGTGCTTAAATATAAATCGCGTAACAAAGCCGCTTTCCAACTGTTCCAGGTTTCTTCGTTAGTGGCGCGAATATCCGCAACGGTTAAACATTGTAATAGGTTTAAACGTTTTTCATCGCGCACTATTTTTGCAAATTCAATAACCACCCGCGGATCACTAATATCGCGGCGTTGTGCTGTTACCGACATAGTGAGATGCTGCTTGACTAGCCAGGCGACGGTTTTACTCTCATAGCGAGTGAGTCCGTGTAATTCACAAAATGCACGCGCATCAACCGCACCCAATACGGAATGATCTCCCTTTTGCCCTTTCGCAATATCATGAAAAATAGCCGCTAAATAAAGGAGTTCAGGTTTATCTAACTCATTAAATATATCAGTGGTTATGGGGTATATCTCTTTATTCTCATTAAAGTTGCAAATATTTTTAATCAGTTTATGAGTATGTTCATCTACAGTATAAGCATGAAACAAATCAAACTGCATTTGTCCAACAATTCGGCTCCACTGTGGAATATAAGCCGCTAGAATGCCATATTTATGCATCAGGGTGAATGCCAGTCCTATTCCCCGCGGATGCCTGATAATTTCCATAAAAATATCACGGCACTCGGGAATATCCTGCAACCAGTGTGTTAGGCAGCGTCGCGCACCGTGAAGTTCACGCAGGGTGGGAGAGTAGATACCCTTAATTTTCGGATTGTCAGCGATATGTAAAAATAGCTGCAGGATTGATTCTGATTGTTCGTTAAATAAGGAAGTGCTTTTGAGTTCAATCATATCTTCGCGCAATTGAAAGTTTTCATCAATAGCTTCAATGTGTGTTGCAATATTACCTAAAATAGCCTCGTCAAAATATTGTAGTAACATCTCATTGAGTTCTTTGACGCGATGAATAGTTTGATAAAACGCTTTCATCATCTGCTCAATAGCTGTATTACCAGCTCCTGAGTAACCAAGCATACGTGCGACCTCGGTCTGATAATCAAACAGTAGACGATTATCGGGTCTATTTGTCACCGCATGCAGCGCAAAACGAATTGTCCACAGCATTGCCTGACAGTCGACTAACTCACGGTATTCACCTTGGGTTATGTAGTTAGAGCCAGTTAATTCTATCAGGCTATGGACACCAAAATGACGCTTGGCAATCCATGCAATAGTTTGAATGTCACGTAAACCGCCACTGCCATTTTTAAGATCAGGTTCGAGGTTATAACCATCACCACGGCAATTTTTATGACGTTTAATTTGTTCTTCTCTTTTAACGGTGAAAAACCGATCCGAAGGCCAAAAACTTTTATCTTCAATCAGTGCGGTCAGCTTTTCAAACGCTTGTTTATTGCCACTGATATAGCGCGCTTCAAGCATACTGGTGGCAACCGTGATATCGGCACTACCCTGCTCAATACAATCCTGTAAGGTACGTACGCTGTTACCAATATCCAGCTTCAGATCCCATAATTGGGTGATAAAAGCACTTATTTTTTTTTCTGATTCTTCATTAAATCCTTCTTTTGAAAGAATAAGAAGATCAATGTCAGATTTGGGATGCAGTTCACCGCGACCATAACCTCCAACAGCAATAAGGCAGACATTATCACTTAAGGCGAGTCCTGCATGCTTCCACAAGCGTGCTAAGAGTTGATCAATATAATGCGCCCGCAGTGTCACAATGTCGGCGATTTTATGTTTTTTATAAAAGCACTCAATTTGCCATTCGTGGAATTCCTTTAAATGATTTTTTAGGAAGGGCAGCGTCAGGTCATCTTCGAGTATGTTGTTGGGGGAAAGCATTTCAAAATCCATGTTAACCTCTGCTTAATTATAATTAAATGATGGGTGCAAAACACCTAACATACCAAATCTACTGATTTTCTATTCATTTATGCAGGTTAAAATGAATGCTAGCTAGACATAAAACTCTGTTTTAGTCTGTGCTATTGATTTGATTCATAACATCCTGTTATTCCCCACTACGTGGCCAGCTAAAGCTGTACAAAATCGTTCCCTAGGATTTTGTATAATTAGAATAACGAGTTACTGCAATCAATGCCTTGCTTTCATCCATTTTTCCTGCGCCTAAATAGACCATCTAACGAGTAGAATTGGTATTAGAATGACAGAAAGGTTTAATTTTTAGGATTTAAATTAGTTATGATTAATAACACGTGCAATGGTTTCTTCAGGGCGCAGGGTTAATATCTCTACACCGGTTTCAGTGACTAATAAAGTATGCTCCCATTGTGCAGATAATTTTTTATCTTTGGTAATAACTGTCCAATCATCATTCAGGACTTTACAGGTTTTTTTACCCGCATTAATCATTGGCTCAATAGTAAAACACTGGCCGACTTTAATCACTTCACCAGTATTGGCTTTACCATAATGTAATACTTGTGGCTCTTCATGAAAGCCGGTACCAATACCATGGCCACAGTATTCACGCACTACGGAATAACTGTTTTTTTCTGCATGTTTTTGAATGACTGCACCGATATCACCCAAACGAGCACCGGGTTTTACCAGGTTAATCCCCAGATATAAACACTCCTGCGTAATACGTGCTAAACGTTCCGCCTGAATCGATGGTGTACCTACGAAAAACATTTTTGACGTATCACCGTGATAACCATCTTTAATAACCGTGATATCGATGTTTATGGAATCCCCGTCCTTTAATGCTTTATCATTAGGAATACCATGACAGACCACATAGTTAACTGATGTGCAGACTGATTTTGGAAAACCGTGGTAATTTAAAGGCGCCGGAATACAGCCTTGTACGTCAACAATATAATCATGACAAATTTTGTCCAATTCATTAGTCGTGATCCCTATTTGAATAAAAGGTTCTATCATCGTCAATACATCCGCAGCCAGTTGCCCGGCAATACGCATTTTTTCGATTTCTTCGGATGTTTTAATGATTCCAGTCATATTTTATTCTCTTTAATTGTTGCTGATAAATTTAAACATTAACTATAAAGAATTTATCGCAATGACGCCAGCGAAGTTAAATCCTTTTATTGATACGGGAATAGCCGTAAAAGGGTGGTATTAGCTGTTTTCTATTCATCAACTTATTGTTTTTTATATTTTTAAAATAAGATCCAGCGTTAACCCAAGGGT
>JBLHWW010000146.1:0-8737 GCA_047629075.1 Psychromonas sp.
GCTGCGCCTAATGCATGTGGTGAGGCATCGAGCAAGGCATCACTTGCGCAGTTATCCCCTAACTGATATTGGCGATATTCAAGTAAGGCATCCACTGCGCTATTTAGTGCAAATCCCACCCAAGCGCTGTTTTGTTCAGGAAAATATTTATCTACTATAACCACGGTCGCAGCGGCTGAAAGAGGACCGCCAGCAGAAGGACCCATTTCACTGTTAAAGCTGGAATTTCCCTGTATCTGGGTATTTAAAGATATCAGCAGAAAAATAAAAAATGCAATGACTTGTTTCATAGCGCTTACATTAGGGTATTAAAGCGATTACATGATTACATGATTACTGATGACTTGATTACTGAATACTGATTACTAATTACTGATTACTGATTACTAATTACTGATTACTGATTACTGATTACTGATTACTGATGACTTGACTACTGATTACTTGTTACAAACTGCGTATTATTTATCTTAGTACAATATGTAACGCTTTGATGCGGAGTATTTGACTAAAATGACAACGCTTCACACCTCGGCTAACCTGCTCAATTATCTTGAATACAAAATTGGCCAAATCATTTTTTCTTAACCATGCCAAAGCCTTTTTAATTAGATGTAGTTAGTAGGGTGCGCGAAGCTAGAAAGCTAGAAGCTAAAAAGCTCCAAAGCTCGAAGCCCGACGCTCGAAAGCACCCTACGAATAAGATAATACCCATTCCATTTATGTTGAACAGAGTGCTGGTACTCTCTAGATCACGGATAAAAATATTTCCCACCCGCTTATATTCATAAATACCAAAAAACAAATCATTAAGCTTTTAATCTCTTTGGGTATGACTGCAATCAATGCCGTGCTTGTATGCGTTTTTCTGGTGTCTAAATAGATCACCTCATTAGTGGAATTGCTATTACTGATATTAAATGAATTGCTTTGCTGAATTTGCTATAATCGCAAAAATATATTCATGAATCCTTTTAAAAATTATTGTGCACCAGCTGGAGCACAAAATTAGAGATAATAAAGAATGACAAGTAAAGACATTACAGAGAATGTAGAGAAGAGAAGAACATTTGCGATCATCTCTCACCCCGATGCAGGTAAAACAACTATCACTGAAAAAGTTTTATTATTTGGAAACGCGTTACAAAAAGCAGGAACCGTTAAGGGTAAAAAATCTGGTCAGCATGCAAAATCTGATTGGATGGAGATGGAGAAAGATCGTGGTATCTCTATCACTACCTCGGTAATGCAGTTTCCCTATAAAGATAGATTAGTTAATTTATTAGATACTCCCGGACATGAAGATTTCTCGGAAGATACTTACCGTACTTTAACGGCGGTTGACTCCTGTTTAATGGTCATTGACGCCGCAAAAGGTGTTGAGCAACGTACGATTAAACTAATGGAAGTAACCCGTTTACGTGATACACCGATTATAACCTTTATGAATAAGTGCGATCGTGAAACTCGGGATCCGGTTGATTTAATGGATGAAGTTGAGGCTGTCTTAAATATTGCCTGTGCACCTATTACTTGGCCTATCGGAATGGGTAAAGAATTTAAAGGTATTTATGATCTGTTACGTGATGAGGTAATACTTTATTCATCGGGTCAGGGACATACTATTCAAGAAGTGCGTACTATTAAAGGGCTGGATAATCCGGAGCTTGAAAGTGTACTGCCTAACCATATTCACGACCTCCGTGAAGAGTTAGAATTAGTTGTCGGTGCCTCGCATCAATTTGATCATGAGCTATTTTTAAAAGGCGAATTAACACCGGTTTATTTTGGTACAGCACTGGGTAACTTTGGTGTTGATCATGTCCTGGACGGCCTTGTTGAGTGGGCGCCAAAACCATTATCCCGCGCGGCAAAACAACGTGTTGTTGAACCTCTTGAGAATGTTTTTTCTGGCTTTGTTTTTAAAATTCAAGCAAATATGGATCCTAAGCATCGTGATAGGATTGCCTTTATGCGTGTTTGTGCCGGAAAATATGAAAAAGGCATGAAAATGCATCATGTCCGCACCGGTAAAATGGTCAGTATTTCCGATGCGGTTACCTTTATGGCGGGTGACAGAACCGCTACCGAAGAGGCGTATCCGGGTGATATTATTGGTTTACACAACCACGGTACTATTCAAATTGGTGATACATTCACTAGTGGCGAAACGCTTAAATTCGCTGGTATTCCTAATTTCGCACCGGAAATGTTCCGCCGTATTCGTTTGCTTGATCCGCTCAAACAAAAACAACTGTTGAAAGGTTTAATGCAACTTTCTGAAGAGGGAGCAGTACAGGTTTTCAGACCGTTGCGCAGTAACGATTTAATCGTTGGCGCTGTGGGTGTGCTTCAATTTGAAGTGGTTGTGCAACGTTTAAAATCGGAATACAAAGTTGATGCTATTTATGAGGGTATAAGTGTTGCAACGGCCCTGTGGGTTGAAAGTGATAACCCTGTCAAAATGGCTGAATTTGAGAAAAAAGCTTACGATAATTTAGCCTTAGACGGCAGTAATAACCTCACCTACATTGCCCCGACTATGGTTAATTTAAATCTTGCTATCGAACGTTATCCGGATGTTCGCTTTAGAAAAACACGCGAGCATTAATTCACGTCTCTTTGCTGGGGTTTGGGTTTTCAATTAACCTTTGCCTCAGCAAGTAATCCCCTTCGATTAGTTGATATTTGAATCTGTGCTTTTGGTGTAACTTGTATTGCTGGTGGTTTCAGCTTTGAACGCGAGAAACCGAAACGCCGTTCGTAGGGGGCCCTGCGTGCAACGGTTTGTGTGGTGACACCATATTGGTTCTTTGTTGGTCTTTCGCCTTTGGTGATGCTGCATCGGTTCTTTGTAAGCTTTCGCTTGTTAGCACCTGATTTAACTTTCATTGTTGGTCTTTCGCCCTTGACGGCGACTTTACTTCTCTTTGAACGGCCAAAGAGAAGTAAGCAAGAGAAAAACATACAGGGACAGTCAGAGCCTGTCCCGCTCATAAGCCTGAACTGACGTTCAATTCGCCCCGAGACGTTTTTTTATCTTGCGCTGCCCAACTCCTTTTTAACGCACCGGCTTGGACAGCACATCCATGTGCAGAGCCAAGCCTAATGAAATCGTCCATGATTTCATTTGCTAAAGGATTTGTTCAGCCCAAGAAAAACGTACGGGAAGAAGAGACGCTAGCCGGCATGTTTAGTTTTTTTTAGCTAAGCAATTATATTTTAGGAACTGAGCCTTCAGGCTCGGCAGTGCGTAGGGTGCGCTCCGCGCACCGATTGCCGCTGCTTGTGATGCATAAAATGCATCCTACCGATAACTATTGAGCTCGTAACTCCAAGCAACTCGCAGCTCGAATGCCCGTAGGGTGCGCTTAGCGCACCGATTGCCGCTGCTTGTGATGCATAAAATGCATCCTACCGATAACTATTCAGCTCGTAACTCAAAGCAACTCGCAGCTCGAAGCCCGAATGCCCGTAGGGTGCGCTCAGCGCACCGATTGCCGCTGCTTGTGATGCATAAAATGCATCCTACCGATAACTATTGAGCTCGTAACTCCAAGCAACTCGCAGCTCGAAGCTCGAATGCCCTTAGGGTGCGCTCAGCGCACCGATTGCTGCTGCTTGTGATGCATAAAATGCATCCTACCGATAACTATTGAGCTCGTAACTCCAAGCAACTCGAAGCTCGAAGCTCGCAGCTCGCAGGGAGCGCTCAGCGCACCGATTGCTGCTTGTGATGCATAAAATGCATCCTACCGATAACTATTGAGCTCGTAACTCCAAGCAACTCGCAGCTCGAATGCCCGTAGGGTGCGCTCTTCACCTTTTATTAATGCTCTTTAGTGCTTATAATGAATCTTTTAGGTAAACCACGAGACTCTATGTTTATCGACAGTCACTGCCATCTAAACTTTACGTGTTTTGATATTCAACGCGAAAGATTACTGCAACAATTACAACAAAAGAAGATTACTAAAGTGATTATTCCAGCGACCCATAGGGGGAACTGGAAGCAGATAATCAGGTTATGTGAGAAGCATCCTAATTTGTATTATGCATTAGGATATCACCCGCATTTTCTCGATGATTTTAAGCCGGGTGATGTGCAGTCTTTACAAACACTGCTTGAACATAGAAACTCGCAGTGTGTTGCACTGGGAGAAATTGGTTTAGACAAATTTATTAAAACCCCGATGGAGGTTCAAGAGTCTATTTTTACAGCGCAGTTAGCAATTGCACAACAACTTGAATTACCGGTTATTTTACACGTGGTAAAAAAACAGGGCCGAGTGCTGCAAATATTAAGGCAATTAAAATTTACTCAGGGAGGGGTTTATCATGCATTTTCAGGCAGTTACGAGCTGGCTGTAGAGTTTATTAAATTAGGCTTCAAAATCGGGGTTGGCGGCGTGATAACCTATCCAAATTCGATCACCACGAGACAAACAATTTCACTATTACCGCTTGAGTCATTAGTATTAGAAACCGATGCGCCCGGTATGCCTATCTACCAACAACAACAGTCTGATAATACACCGCTTAATTTGTTGCATATTTTTGAATCGCTGGCTATGTTGCGGGTTGAATCGAAAAAATGTTTAGCCTCGCAACTTTATAACAATACTCGTTCATTATTTTCGTTAGACAATGACTAAAGCTGAAAATTATCGTAAAATGAATGTTAATCCAGAGAGTACAAACACAAACATTGTGTCAAAAAAGGTAATTTTTAATGGTTCAATATCCAATGACAGCTAATGGTGCTGCTAAATTACGCAGCGAATTAACACTGTTAAAAACAGTCACTCGTCCTGAGATTGTCAAGGCAATTGCGGAGGCTCGTGAGCACGGCGATTTAAAAGAAAATGCGGAATATCACGCTGCGCGTGAACAACAAGGTTTTTGTGAAGGACGTATTCAGGATATTGAAGCTAAATTATCCAATGCACGCATTATTGATATCACTAATATAACCAATAATGGCAAGGTTATTTTTGGCGCTACGGTCACTATTGTGAATGTCGACACCGATGCAGAAGTGACTTATAAAATTGTTGGTGATGACGAAGCTAATATAAAAATAAATCTGATTTCAGTTAGTTCTCCGCTTGCACGTGGTTTGATTGGTAAAGCGCTAAATGATGAAATTTCAATAGTAACACCTGGTGGTACTATTGATTATGAAATTATCAATGTTCAGTATATTGCATGATTTTATAATCAAACACAAAAAAGCCCATTGAAAATGGGCTTTTTAATAATGTTTTGATAATTATTTACGTGGAAGCTCTATTTTTTTATCTTCACTTGGTCGGAATAAAACCACAATATGGCCGATTTTAGTGATGGTAAGCGCTTCAGTTTCACGCACGATCGCATCAATAATAAGCTGTTTCGTTTCGCGATCATCGCTTGAAACTTTAATTTTGATTAGTTCGTGGTGGCCAAGTGCATTTTCTATTTCAGCTAATACGCCTTCCGTTAAGCCATTTTGCCCTAACAGAACAACTGGTTTTAAGCTATGGGCAAGGCCTTTTAAGTATTGCTTTTGTTTATTTGATAATTTCATGCATATTTCTTTGATTAAGGGTTGAAAACAAAGCATTCTACCCTTAAATATTAACCTTTACTATTTGATTGTTATTTATCCCGGTTTATTGTTTTAAAATACAGGAGATATTTAACGTTAAGGAATAAATCGATGGCACAAAAAGACCATCCGAACGGACCTAAAAAAAGTGCGTCGGCGAGCTCCAAGCGTTGGATGCATGAACATGTAAATGATTTTTATGTGAAAGAGGCCACTAAAAAGGGATTACGTTCTCGTGCTGTGTTCAAACTGGAAGAGATCAATAAAAAAGACAAATTGATTCGTTCCGGCATGACGGTTGTTGATTTAGGCGCTGCACCAGGAAGCTGGTCACAGTGGGCTGCAGATACTGTTGGTTTAAAGGGGAAAGTGATTGCCTGTGATATTCTACCAATGGATTCGATTGCAGGTGTTGATTTTTTACAGGGAGATTTTCGAGAAGAAACGGTTGTAAATGCTTTGCTGGGCCGAATTGCAGGCCATAAAGTGGATGTGGTTCTCTCGGATATGTCGCCTAATATGACCGGCACAGTCGGTATTGATCAACCTAAATCAATGTACCTTGTTGAGCTTGCCTTGGAAATGTGCCGAGAAGTGTTAGTTAAAGATGGCAGTTTTGTCGTTAAAGTGTTTATGGGGAGTGAATTTGATCTATTTATGAGTGAAGCGCGTAAATGCTTTAAATCGGTAAAAACCCGCAAGCCTGACTCATCTCGTTCAAGATCACGAGAAGTGTATGTTGTTGCAACGGGTTATAAAGAGTAACAATGATTACGGCTTGGATTCTAGGGTCACCGTTATTATTAACAATGATTACGGCTTGGATTCTAGGGTCACCGTTATAATTAACAATGATTACGGCTTGGTTTGTAAGACCATGTCGTATTTAGTAACAATGATTATGGCTTGGTTTGTAAGACCATGTCAGTATTTAGTAACAATTATTTTGCGTGGTTAGACTCAGTAATAGAATGCGCTAAGTATATTACTAGCGACACTTTTTAAACTGTAGTAATCTATATTTATATTTATATTTATTAACAAGAGGTTTACATCTTGAATGATATGGCAAAAAACCTGATATTGTGGTTAGTCATCGCAGTAGTATTGATGTCTTTATTCCAAGGTTTTGGAAAAGACGATGCAAAACGGTCGCAAATAGACTACACCACATTTGTAAAGGAAATTAGCGGGGGACAAATCCAGCAAGTTCAAATTGATGGAGAAGTGGTTAAAGGGATTAGAAATAATCAATCTCCTTTTGTTACTTATATTCCATCACCGGATCTTGATTTGTTGAATGATTTAATTAAAAACAATGTACTGGTTGAAGGTACACCTCCGGAAGAAACAAGCTTTTTAACCTCTATTTTTGTTTCTTGGTTCCCGATGTTGTTATTAATCGGCGTCTGGGTTTTCTTCATGCGTAATATGCAGGGCGGCGGTAAAGGCGGCGCAATGTCATTTGGTAAAAGTAAAGCCAAATTGATGGGCGAAGACCAAATCAAAACAACTTTCGCCGATGTGGCCGGTTGTGATGAAGCTAAAGAAGATGTTAAAGAATTAGTTGATTACTTAAAAGATTCAACTAAATTTCAAAAGTTAGGTGGCCGTATTCCAACGGGTGTATTACTTGTCGGACCTCCGGGAACAGGTAAAACACTGCTTGCAAAAGCCATTGCCGGTGAAGCTAAAGTGCCTTTCTTCTCTATTTCTGGTTCCGACTTTGTGGAAATGTTTGTTGGTGTTGGTGCATCCCGTGTACGTGACATGTTTGAGCAAGCTAAAAAATCAGCGCCTTGTATCATCTTTATTGATGAGATTGATGCCGTAGGTCGCCAACGTGGGGCAGGTATGGGTGGCGGTAATGATGAACGTGAGCAGACTTTAAACCAAATGTTAGTTGAGCTTGATGGTTTTGAAGGTAATGAGGGTATTATTGTTGTTGCTGCAACCAACAGACCCGATGTACTTGATCCCGCGTTATTGCGACCTGGCCGTTTCGACCGTCAAGTTGTTGTCTCTTTGCCCGATGTGCGTGGCAGAGAACAGATTTTAAACGTTCATATGCGTAAAATCCCCTTGGCTGATAATGTTAAAGCCAGTGTTTTAGCGCGTGGTACACCGGGATTTTCTGGTGCGGATCTGGCCAATTTAGTGAATGAAGCGGCACTGTTTGCGGCACGCAGTAATAAGCGTACCGTCAATGCAGAAGATTTTGAACAGGCTCGTGACAAGATCTTAATGGGCGCTGAACGTCGCAGTTTAGTGATGACCGAAAGAGATAAAGAATCAACTGCTTATCATGAAGCCGGTCATGCTATTGTCGCTAAATTAGTGCCACAGCATCATCCGATTCATAAAGTGACTATTATCCCCCGCGGGCGATCATTAGGTGTTACTCAGTTTTTACCCGAAGGTGATCAGATCAGTCAAAATCGTACTGAACTCGAAAGCAGTATTTCTGTTGCCTACGGTGGTCGTATCGCTGAAGAGCTTATTTATGGTCTTGATAAAGTGTCAACTGGCGCATCTCAGGATATAAAACAAGCTTCTGCGATTGCTCGTGCGATGGTTACAGAATGGGGTTTCTCAGAAAAATTGGGACCTATTTTATTAGCGGTGGATTCCAATACGTTACGATCTAATCTTCTTTCTCCTGAGACAGGAAGAATAATCGATGACGAAGTGAAATTCTTTATTGAAAAAAATTACGATCGGGCTGAAAAAATATTAACCGACAATATCGACATATTACATGCAATGAAAGATGCATTAATGAAATATGAAACGATTGATACAACTCAGGTTGATGATTTGATGGCGCGTGTTGAAGTTCGTCCACCGTCGGATTGGACTGAGGAAGATTCTGTTAAAGCAGAAGTTAACGATCAACCCTCTGATATTGATCTTAGTAAAAAAGATAAAGCATCTGATATCGATATAAGTAAAGAAGATAGAGCGTCTGAAGTCGACCTTACTAAAGAAGAAAAAACGTCCGAGGACGAAAAAAATAAAGATTAATCGAAGCTGATTTATTTTATAAATCATCAGTAAAAAACCTAAGCTTGCTTAGGTTTTTTTTTGGGTATAATGGAGCATTATGCAGTTAATAAGCGGCAGTAAAATTCTTGACTTAAAAGAGCC
>JBLHWW010000147.1:0-8722 GCA_047629075.1 Psychromonas sp.
ACGACAGTCGGCTCGCTGATCACTTACAGTTTTGGTCTTTCACTGCTTTATAGTTTTAATTTAATGTAGTGGGTAAGGACTCGCGAGTGGCAGATAGCTAGTAGCGGTAATGAGTTACTTCATTTGTTTTATGTCTATAAAAAAGCAAGCAGTCTAACTGCTTGCTTTTTTTAGTGCCACTGTATTGAAAGCCTTCAGGCGTTTTTTTAAGGGTTACAAAATCATGGCTGAAATCCAGCCAAATACCATTAAGGGTAAGTTATAGTGAATAAATGTCGGCACAACCGTATCCCAAATATGATCATGTTTACCATCGGCATTTAGACCCGCGGTCGGCCCCAGAGTCGAGTCCGATGCCGGTGAGCCTGCATCACCTAAGGCCGCTGCAGTGCCGACCAATGCGATGATTGCCATCGGTGAAAATCCAAATGAGAGGGCAAGGGGAACGTAAATAGTGGCAATGATTGGAATAGTCGAAAAAGAAGAGCCGATTCCCATGGTCACTAACAAACCTACTACCAGCATTAATGCTGCTGCCAGCGGTTTATTTTGGCCAATATTTGCAGATAACATCTCAACCAGAGTATCTACGCTACCGGTGGCTTTCATTACGGCTGTAAAACCCGCAGCGGCAATCATAATAAAACCTATCATCGCCATCATATGCACACCTTTAGTGAATACATCTTGAGTTTCTTTCCAAGCTATAACACCACCAAAGGTAAAGACGACAAATCCAGCTAATGCGCCGACTATCATCGAGCCTGATAATAACTGGGTGCTTAATGTTGCTAAAATGGCAATCAGGGCAACCACTATATGGCGTTTTTTTAAGGTTTTTTTTGTGGGTTTTTCATTTTCTGCGGGTGTAAATAGTGACTCTCCCTGAGGATAATCCCGCGGCTTACGGTAGCTGATAAAGACTGCAATCAGTAAACCTGTGAGCATACCTAGAGCGGGTAATATCATTGCGGTTGGAACCTGGCTGGCGGTTACCTGTAGGCCGTTATCATGTAAATTTTTTAATAAAATATTATTTAAAAAGATACCGCCGAAACCTATTGGTAAAACCATATAAGGCGTGATTAAACCAAAGGTTAATATGCAGGCAACTAAACGTCGGTCTAAACGTAATTTTGTAAATACGCTGATCAGTGGTGGAATTAAAATGGGAATAAACGCGATATGTACAGGGATAATATTCTGCGATGAAATAGTCATTAATAAAATTAAAGATAACACCACATATTTTATCACGTAGGTTAAATGATCAGGGTGCTTGCCGTGTACTTTATTAATAACTGTTTGTGCTAATAAATCGGTAATGCCTGATTTAGAGATTGCCACGGCAAATGCACCAAGCATGGCATAACTTAATGCAATGGTTGCACCGCCACCCAATCCTCCTTCAAAAGCACTAACCGTATCAGCGACTGACATACCGGCACTTAACCCTCCGATTAATGCACTTAATGTTAATGCTACTACTACATTAATACGCATTAAAGACAAAGCCAGCATTACGCAGACTGAGAGTATAACGGGGTTGATCATAAATTGTCCTAACTCATTCAATAAAATAAAGTCGGCATCTTACGCGAGTATTTTTTGATGGCAAATTTAATTAATAATATTAGGCGCTTTTTTATAAAAGTTATTGATAAATATTACTTAATTCTCCGTAACTTAACAGGCTTGATGATATTCAGATTGCATGAGTGGGATATTTGATTACGCCCTGCATGTTTTGCTTTGTATAATAGATAATCACAACTCTTATAGATTTGTTGAACATTTATATCATGCTCCGCTGTGATCACTTCTAATCCGCAAGATATGGTTAGAAAGTTAGATATTTTGCTGTTTGAATGCGGTATTTTTAGTCCTTCAATCGCATTTCTTATGCCATCAAGGTTAGTGAATGCTTCTTTTTCATTCTGGACTTTAAATAACAGGGCAAATTCTTCTCCTCCAAGTCTAAAAATAGCGTCACTTGAACGTTTAAATTTACTTTGTAATAAATTGGATACTGTAATTAAGGCTTGATCACCCGCTTGATGTCCGTAGGTATCATTAAAAGATTTAAAATCATCAACATCAAGTATCGCAAAGGCTAATAAGGTTTTTTCCCGTTTCGCAATATTAATTTCTTTTGGAAATAAGTAATCAAAATGTCCACGGTTATAAAGTCCAGTTAATGCATCGGTTCTGTTTGTTTGTTCTAGTTTTTTTTGTGTTTCAGTTAAGCTACTTAATATTTTAAATATTAAATATTCTGAAAGATAAGAGATGAAAACACTTAACAGCGCCACTGACGTAAAGCGAATATAGCTGATAATATCCAGAGATTGGCCAATCCAGCTATATAACATTGATAACACAACAAAGTAATAAACAATGGCCAGTAATAATCCTCTTTTATGACCATATAGAATCATCGACACATAAATATAAATAAATGACCAGATTGGCAGGTAATACCGGCCTTCATTGAGATGAATAATATACAAAAGGCAGATGCCCATAATTGATAAGGTGATATGAGCGAGTGTGTTTTTTTTTCTTCTAAATAAAAGTAAAAAAAGCGGGAAAAGCATGAATAACACGCCATCGCTATAAAATGGTGGCGCATCACCGGTGTAAAAATAGAGTCCAGTATAAAAACATAACATTAAAAAAGCGAAGCAAAGAATTAAATCTGCGGTGACATTTTTTCTATAATTAATACCGTCTTTCTCTATCCCAAACTGCACTTGGGAGGGTAACCATTTACGCATTCAATACTCCATATGTCTGCTAAATATTTGATCTCTGACTCTGTGCAATGCAGAGAGTCGCTTATGATGATAACCGCCTATAATACTTCCTTCCTGAAAGCCTGTCGCTTTATAAACATTGCTATTAGGCGATTTTTTTATAACATATTGAAATGTCAGTAATTACAACGGTATTCTGGAACAGAACCACTTAGAATGAATCTTAACAGATAGTGGTATAATTTATGCGTTATCAATCATTTTTTATGATATATTTTTTATAAGTAAAAAAAATAAAACCTGCGATTGCGCCGTAAAGATGCGCATTAATTAATATTTCTGCTGCAATTAAATCGACCGTACTTTGCGATGCGCCAAACATTTGCTCATCAATGACTTTAATCACTAGACCTGCCCCCAGCAAATAACCCCAGGGATCTTTCTTCGCAACATCGCTGATCACCCCGTAGCTAAATAAACCGTGTAAAACACCCGATAAACCCACATACCAAATAACCTCAGTATCAAAGAAGAACAAGCATAAGCCAATAAATAAACTGCAGAAAATAATGAGGGGAAAAATTTTAATAGTCTTAAACAGATCAATAAATAATACCAAAGTAATAATTAACCCCGCGACATTCATGGCCAGATGATTAAAGTTAGTATGGCAAAACGTTGCACTAATCAGTCTCCAAATTTCTCCTTCTGCTATCCCATTATGGTAATATGCAAGTAGTTTACCTGCTTCCGGCTCAAATAAATAAAGCATAAGAGTCAGTAATATTATCAACGACGTTTCGATAATAAGAGAGCGCATTGGTTTCCTTTATTGCGAGGTTTTTATAAATGAATACAAGAGCCGTTTGCAAACGCTGCTTAAAAGCCCAATCGGCATGTATCTGCTCAGCGATACAGTTAATTGATAATCAACACTTTGTGCACATATTACAAGATCCCGGTGAAGAAAAAAATGCGATCGGCACTGCGCGAATTTTGAGGCTGTCACTAAAACGATCAAAAATTAGCGTGGGGACGTTGTTTGATGCCTGTTTATTTGATTGTCAGAATAGTTATTTAGTTTTCCCCGATGCCTCGGCAGTACCGGCGGAGCAGATTGTTAATATGAAAGAAATTAATGACAGCAGCGTTTTTATTTTACTCGATGGCAGTTGGAAAAAAGCATACAAATTATTGATGCGCAATATTTTTTTACAGAACTTGCCGAAGATATCAATTAATATAGATAAACAAAGCGAGTATCGTATTCGTAAATCACCACGCGCCAACGGCTTGTCGACGGTTGAAGCGGGTTATTATTTACTTTCCCAGTTGGAAAAAGATACAGAAAAATTTGTTCCCTTATTAACAAGTTTTAATAAGATGATCGACTATCAAATAGCATCCATGCCGGCGGCAATATATAAAAAGCACTATTTGGATAAAAAATTAAAATCTGGAAAAAGTCTTAAGTGACCGAGCGTTTGTTGACCTTTAGAGCACACCTTTCGTTTAGTCTAAAAGTGTTCTAAGCAAGAAATGAGGAGTGAAGCATAGTTATTCTATGTAAACTTCGATCAACGCAGCGCAGGACACTTTGAGATGAAGCCGAAGGGCAGCATGTGTTGCGTTAACGCCTGCTTATGTAGAATAACGACGCTTTGCTTTCTATAAAGCACAAATTGCTGCAAAAATGTATATGAAAGGTCAACAGACGCTAACAAGTTAAAATAATTTATAAGCTAAAGGAGTGCAATGTTAAAAATATCAAATAATGTCGAGATTGCCGACTGGGAAATAGACATGACTGCCATTCGTGCACAGGGAGCCGGTGGACAAAATGTGAACAAGGTTTCCAGCGCGATTCATTTACGCTTTGATATCAAAAAATCAACCTTACCTGATTTTTATAAAGATAAATTATTAGCATTATCGGATAGCCGTATCACTATTGATGGTGTGATAATCATCAAAGCTCAAAGCCATCGCACTCAAGAGAAAAATAGAGATGATGCACTGCAGCGTTTAAAGAAATTGATTGTTTCGGCGGCAGTGGTCCAAAAAGTACGTCGAGCGACAAGAGCCACAAAAGGCTCACAACGTAAACGCATGGATAAAAAAACACAACGGGGAAGGATTAAAAATCTGCGCAGTAAAAATAATGATGATTAATAATGAATCGGTTTGTAGAGGCTAAAAAACCTCTGTCAATTAGGGGTTATATTCAAATCTTTTCTACAAACAGGGCTCTACTCAATCTCAAGTTGGGCAGGAAGCTTCCCTTGTTGCCGTTCTGCCACGGCGAACTAGTCAGCAGAAGGGGGTAAATGAATAGTACGGATAATACTTTTTTATGATAATTACCTGTCTAATCCTTTGATAAATATTGTTTTTGCTATTAGCAATCTACAATATGCTTCAATTTCCCATTTCAATATTCTTAGCAAATCATGAATAATTTAAAAAATACGCGTATACGGCATACTAAAGACCCTTTTGCGATGAGAGTTGTATACAGTTTTACCAGCGCAGCCATTTTAGCCTCGATAATATTCTCTCTATTATTATTTCTTTCTATTGACGAAAACCCCTGGATGAAGGTGTTATTTGGCGCATTGGCGGTGATTTTTGAATTGGGTAAATTTTTTGCGTGGTATGAATTTGGTGAACGTATTGCAAGACGTCATTTGATTGCGGCCTTTTCCTTTTATAGTGTCTTAGCTGTTATCTCAATTGGCGGCAGTATAGGCGCCATTAATAGTGCGACTAATACAGCTCAACGTTATGTTGAGCTACAGCAAAATAAAGCGGCTATTTTTAATCTGTAGATTGCGGCGGTCGAGAAGCAGATCGATTTAAACAATATTGCTGCCGAAAAATATATTGAACTTAACCGTATCGCAACGGGGATTGTCAGGATTCAAAAATAGAATGCTTTACTGCGCCAAGAACAGTTTGAACTGGCGGTGCAGAGGGATCATTTACCCGTTGCCAATCAAGGCTTAGTCTTTGGTCTGATTGGCAGTATTGCCGACGGGCTTAAGATTAATACCACGGATGCTCAACTGGGGCTAGTGGTCTTTTTATCTGTCTTATTGGATCTTTTTGCGGCGTTTTTTGTCGGTTTAATTGGTGAAGAGCAGAGGTTTAGACGCACTCTGGCAGGGATGTTGCCGCAAAGCCCCACGCAACCGCCGGAAATTACCCAACATAGCCCTGCTGTAGATCATGAAATGGTTATCTCGCGCTCTGATATTCTATGTCAAAAAGCACTGGATGTATTACTGAAGGGCGATGTGCGCTGCACTAAAAAACGATTGCTGATAAGCTGGTTATCAGTGCCGAAGAAGTTGATCTCTTTTTTTGTGTTTTATCTTATGTAAGAAAAACACCAGTTTGCATTTGAAAATTATTTGACCATAAAATATCAGGAGCAGAAGATCAACAATAAAAAACTTAGTCGTATGGCATTGGCGCTGGTTCTTACTTTCGCTAATATTTCAGAGAGTCAGGCACACGGAAAGATGTAAAATAATACCGGCGGCTGAATGCATGGCCGCATGATGTTTTCAGCATTGAACCTGACGGTGGAGCAGCAGCGAAAAATTCAATCTATAATGACAACGGCAATGGTTGCAATGCACAGTGGCCAAACATGATGACAAATATGCAGGCCCGTATAGCAGAATCACAAGCACTTTTAAATAGCCCAACCTTTGACGACGCTAAAGTACGTGAAATGATAAGCACACAGCAGACCTTGATGGTTGATAATAAATTGCAGATGTTAAAAGTAGATCATCATGCATTTTAAGTGTTAACGAAAGCGCAGAAAGAATAAGTTAATACTTTAATGGCTGAACATCTTGCCCTGATGCAGCAATATATGAAGAGATTTCAGCAGTAACCATAACCATAACCATAACCATAACCATAACCATAAAAATAACAATGTCATAAACTGAATAATAAAGAAATTTGCTGACTATCTTTATTATTCAGTTTATTACGCTTCAATACTTAGATTGTAAGTTTATGCAAAAAAGTCAGGCTCATTTTAACGCTAACCCTTTAGGTCGATATCCTTTGCGTAATAGCGCCATGGATTAATACCTCTTTTTGACTACAGTCTGGTCATAACACTTTGGTTACATAAAGAGTTCCCAAATGTATGAATTATTACTGGGTAAAACCCACCCGATCGGCGCTATGGTTGCGAATGATGGGGTGGGTTTTGGCTTCTATTGTGATGAACGATTAACCTTTGTCGATCTGCTGCTGTTTGCAAAGTCTGATGCGCTTGAACCCTACGAGATTATCCGACTCAATCCTTTGATTAATAGCAGTTTTTATTTTTGGCTTATTTTTGTCAAAGGTTTACCCGAAAAAATACATTATGTTTACCGTGTTGGAGGCCCTTTTTAATCTGAAAACGGGTTGACTTTTGATCTGCAAAAAGTACTAATTGATCCCTACCCAAGAGGTATTAATTGTAGTTTGTGGCAGCGCACTGATGCCTGTAACGCAGGTGATAATCTGCACACTTCGATGCGCAGTTGCTTAGTTAAACTAATGGATTATGACTGGCAGGGTGATAGTCCCTCTAACCATCAGCTCAATGAAAGCATTATTTATGAGATGAATGTTGGCGGATTTACTAAATCACTTGGCTGTGGGGTAAAAATCTGGGTACCTATGCAGGCATAGTAGAAAAAATACCCTATCTAAGCGCATTAGGTATTACGGCGGTTAAGTTGTTATCCGTATTTGAATTTGAAGATTTTGAGGTAGGTTATTTTAATGGCAATAAATTAGTTAATTATTGGGGCTACAGCACCATTCATGTTTTGCACCGCACTCGGGATATTGTGTCAATTCACATGAAGGTAACCACCTTGATGAATTTAGATATCTCTTAAGGCGCTGCACCAGGTTGATATTAGTGTGATTCTTGATGTTGTTTTTAATCTCACCGATGAAGGTGATCATAGAGGACCGATTGACTCTTTTAAGGGGGTTTCTAATCACAGCTATTATTTTTTAATGGATAAATATAAAAATTTTTACTGTAATTATTGCGGATGCACTAATACTTTTAAATGCAACCGATCCTATCGGTGAAAAATTTATTGTTGAACGTTTAGAATATTGGGTGTGAGATATGCACGTTAACGGTTTTCGTTTTGATGGGGAGAATTTGATTGCCAATCCCGTCGTTGTTTGAGCTATCGAATTATCAGAACCATTAGCCGAGACTAAGGTGATTACTGAAGCTTGGGATGCACAGGGAGGGTATCTGGTTGAATCTTTTCCGGGACATCGTTGAGCGATCTATATCGTGATGAACTGCATGACTTTGTGCGTGGTAATGTGTGCATGCTGGGTATCTTTGCAAAGCGCATTACAGGCAGTGCTGATCTCTATCAGCACCAATATGAGTTAGCCAGTAACAGCATTAATTTTATTAATTCCCATGATGGTTTTACCCTTAACGATCTTGTTTCCTATAACCATAAACATAATCAGGCCAATGGAGAAAATAATAATGATGGTGTTGATAATAACAGAAGTTGGAATTGTGCTGTTGAGGGCATAACCGACGATCCGCAAATTAATAGTCTGTGCAAGCGAAAAATCAAAAATTTTACTGCTATTTTAATGTTATCCAAAGGTGTCCCTATGTTTGTTGTAGGCGATGAAATCTGCAGAACTCAACAGGGCAAAAATAATGCTTATTGTCAGAATAATGAACTATCCTGGTTTAATTGGCCGGATATTAATACTAATAAGTCGATGCTGCATTTGTGGCAACGGCTGATCGTTTTTCGTAAAGCTCACCCGCGTTTATTTCGCAATAAATATTACAATAGTGAAAGAAAAAAGAGCGCATTATTCGATATATTATGGCATGGATGTGAACTGCGAAAACCAGGCTGGGAGGACCAAAAGGGACTGGCATTAGCCAT
>JBLHWW010000148.1:0-8688 GCA_047629075.1 Psychromonas sp.
CAAGGTGCTCAATTAAGATAAATAATGAAATAGGTTGGGTAAAATCAGCCTGCCCAGTATGGTCTAATAAATTATCCAGTTCATTACGGATAAGAGATAAGACCGCGGTGTTGTCGTCATCCTCCTGGTAAAAATCTTCTAGCAGTTGATACACAAAAGCCTGCCATTGATGGGCGTTATAAGATTGCTTTAAACTCTCTTGTAGTTGTAATAAAGCATCAATAAAATCGATAAAACGTCCTAATAAATCCCCCTGCAATCCCTGTATTTCATCATAGGCTGAAATACCTTCAAATAAGGAATCACTCATGGCGTAACCAAGGAGCATGCGCCTGATACCAAATAACCAGCTGTTCTGCGAGAGTCTGGGTAAATCCCATTGTGCCGCACTTTTTTCATCTAATCCCCAACGAATACCACTTTCGTTGATCCATTTTTGTAACAATACAAATTCATTCTGATTCAAGTTAAAACGTTGTAATATAGCAGGCACTTCCAGCAAGGCTAAAATATCTTCCCGAGTATAACGTGTCTGATTGAGATTCAATAGTTGTAAGAAACTGATCAGAATAGGATTTTCCTGCTGAGCACTGACATCAGAAATACTAAAGGGGATATAACGATTTTGTTCGACGCTGGCAAAAACCGCCTGCACATAGGGGGCATATTGATCGATATCAGGCACCATCACGATAATATCTTTTGGCGTGAGGTTATTATCGTCCGCAAACATAGCCAACAGGTTATCGTGTAATATTTCTACTTCGCGCATCACACTGTGGCATAAGTGTAAGGTCAGAGAGTTACCTTCGGGGACAAGGCTGATTCGTTCGCTTGGATCCTTGCTTAATGCCTGACTGCTGTCCTGCAGGTCTAAGACATCTGCTTGAATATGATGTAATAAACTATCACGCGTAATATCAACAAAAGCATCCACTTCCTGTTGCTCTAATGAGTACAACTGGAAAAGAAAATCACGTCCCATTTTACCCATAGAAGCCAGAAGAGGATTACCCACTTCATTGTCGGGATCATTACTTTGTGACCACTGTAAATGCGACGCATCTTTTTGCCAGCTGGAGTCGGGTAAATTTTTTATCTCACGGTCACTCACGGTTAATTTTTGACGACTTTGCGCAAAACGTTTGGCTAACAATTTAGGATCAACAATATCGGCCCAATAATAACGGCAGGGATTAGTCAACAAAAAATGCACATCACAATGTTCCGCGAGTCCTAATAACGCCTGCAGATAAGATTCTGGCAGTGCCGAGATACCAAAGACAAAAATACGTTTAGGCAGATGATCCAGTGTTTTTTTAGTGGCCAGTGTGTCTAAAAAGTCTTTATATAAACCCGCGCGGTGATAGGCTTTGCCTTGCGCCTTAAATGACTCGGCAATAGTCAGAGTTAGTTTTCTCCATAGCTTGGCTTGCCAGCGCTGATCCTCTAACCACGCAGGGATCGATTGTTTATTGTCAGCATGCCACTGACTGATTTCCTGTTCAGAAGCATTTTCCCAGGCTGCAATCCATTCCGGACGATAAACTAAATATTGATCAAAAATATCAGCAATTTTTTGGCTTAATTGGAAACGCTTACGTAGGTATAGATCATCTTCGAGATAATGTAATAAAGCCGCAAAATCAGGATCATTCAAACAATCAGGTAAGAGTCGCATGATCTGCCAGGTCATCGACATTTTATTAAAGGGGCTTTTATCCGGGACATCTTTTAAAACATGTTTAAATTGCTGCCAGATGAAACTTGCAGGTAAAGGAAAATCAATGTTTGCACTGATCCCCGTTGATTGTGCTATTTCTAATTGTAACCACTGTGCCATACCCGGACTTTGTACTAGGATCGTTTCGCTTGCAAAAGGGTCCGTCTGCTTCGACCCCTCCATTAAAGCTACCAATAGATCTTTTAAAAGCGCCAGTTGATTTGAATGATATACTCGAAACACAAGTCTCTTCCCTATTGAATTTATACTTTTAATAGCAAAATATGGCCAATTATTTCACAAAATAATCCCAGATAAAGGCAGCTTTAGAGCTGCAACAAAAAAAATTAAAACACCGCTCAGTGGAACATTGACAGTGACGAGAGAGTATTATCCGCATCAATATCATCGCTCGCATCATCTATCTGTAAAATAGCGCGCATTTCAGATTCAATCTCCTGCCGGGTGCGATTAACGTCACTGTTTAACTTATTAAAAAGACTTTGCAACTGTTCATTGATAGCGTTTGACAATGTTTGGTTTGCATGGACTAATGCTTTAATTAAATCTAGTGTTGCTGCACTGGAGGCATGTGATTTAGACACTTTTTTAGCCATTCCGGCAGAAAAATACACTCTATTTCTTTCAAAGAAAGAGACAAAGTAAGTAACTCTAAGCAGAGCTGAATCATAACTTTCCTGTGGTGATAGAGTGTTATCACTGCTCTTCACTTCTTCGATCGCCTGATCAAAATCAGCGAGGGTTTTGTAACATTGATCAATCACTGCGACACGTTTTTCAATGAGATGAGTACCAGCAAGCTTTAGGGAGTGCCGATCAACTTTCAACTCATTTTCCAGAGATGTCACTTTCTGTGCATGTTTGATATTAAGACTGTCAACATAAGCATCAAACCTAGCCTTTTTTTTACCTAATACTTTATTATTCCAAACTTTTCCAATCCAGACTGACAATAAAAAGATCAGTAACCCACCCACTATTAATTGAATCGAGCTCACTTCAAAAATATTATTCATCGCTCACAACTCCTATTTTAAAACACATACCCTTTATAAACAATTATTTGTGTTTTTAAAAAGCACAATACTTGGCATAATCTCTGACTTCATTTACCGTCCAATCTCCCTTAGGTTGTTCTTCTAAATACCGGCACCACTCTTTGCTGCCAACTTTAGGCGTGCAGCCCAAAACAAATAAACCCGGTAATACATTTCATCAATCACGCTGCACAGCTGACTGCCCGCCACTCACTTCAAGCGTGCAGCCCAAAATAAATAAACCCGGTAATACATTTCATCAATCACGCTGCACAGCTGACTGCCCGCAACTCACTTCAAGCGTGCAACCCAAAACAAATAAACCCAGTAATACATTTCATTAATCACTCTCCACTGCTTACATTAAAGGGGCAAAACAAACAAACTCGGTAATACATTTCATTAATCACTCTCCATAGCTGACTGCCCGCCACTCACTTCAGGTCTGCAACCCAAAACAAACAAACCCAGTAGTACATTTCATTAATCACTCTCCGCTGCTTACATCAAAGGGACAAAACAAACCCGGTAATACATTTCATCAATAACACCAAGATATCACTTTTTCTAATGATTAATATACTCGCCCCACTGAATATATCTTTTGAATGGACTTGATAGTAAAGGAATTAATCAGGTATTGCATCGCGTTGATAAATAACTAACCTGAGATCGGTTTAATTTCTATCAATAATAGGCTTAAATTAATATGAGTTCATCATCTGCCAATTTGATTTTTGGTTTCTTCTTTTTTAAACAATATGCGACTAAACCTGACATCAAGTTAATCATAAAACCAGTTGAACTTCTATGTCGACTATGTTCGATCTGAGATATGTTTTTAAGCTGATCATTAATCGTCTCAATGATATACCTCTTTGATAACATTGCTCTATCGAATGCAGATATAACTTTGGCTTTCATGTTTTCCCGTACTGTTGTGACTAAATCAACATCTGTTTTGGATAGCTTTTCGGCCAATTTTTTACCAATATAGCCTTTATCAGCATAAAGTTTACCTGTGAGGTTTTTACACAGATTTGGTACTGGCGTTCTGTCATTAGTGTTACCTGGTGTGATACTTACCGATAATATTTCACCAACATCATTAATCAATAAATGAAGTTTGAAGGCATAAAACCAACCCATTGTGCCTTTGCCTCGTTTCGCTGTCTCTACAAACACTTTGTGCCTTGGAATTCGAATATTATGGCAAACTTTTAAGCTTGTTGAATCTACAAAAACAATCTCTGTTGGTTTGCCTTTAATTGTTTCAAAATAAGCACACATAGGGACAATTAAGCTTGGCATTAACTCTAAAAATCGCGTGTAGCTAAGTAACCTAGGAAAATATTTCTTCCAGTACATTGATACATGACCCAGATAGAAATTCTTGAAATTTCTATCTTTTGACTGATGTAAGGCAATGACAATCGTCATGCATTCACTCATGCTCATTCTGGAATTTCTTCTGCGTTTACGAGTACCATCAGTTATTAACTTCTGTTCAAAAACAGGTATAAATTTATCGCAAAAATCATCTACATGGCAAAAGACAGATACTAAATTATGCATTGGCAAGCTCTCAGAAATAATAAATTCATTGATCTGATCGTAAAATGCATTTTTAGTTCAATTAAATTGAAATTTTATCCCGAGCTGAGGTTAACTACACTGCGCAGGCTCTGTCTTGTGTAAAGCACGCACAAATGCTGCGCTGCGTTATCCGTCGTTTACATAGAATAACTATGTGAACGAGACATGCCTTGCTCAGAACACTTTTAGATTGAACGAAATTCGTACTCCAAAGGTCAACAGACCCTAGGCAGCATCAAATTTTTATATACTATGTTGCTAGAATGAAACGTTCGTTAATTGAGCTATCTTTGTTAAATAACGGCGAATTCTCAATCATTATTGAAAATAACCACTGAATACATTTCTTCAGTAAATCTTAAGTTTCAAAAGGTATGCTGCTTCCTCTTATTAACCCATCGGGATAACCACCTTGAAATCGACTTTCTTAAAGACCATTAAAAATACCAACCTCTCCTCAAATATGTTTTTTTTGATCACCCTTCTTTCAATATATTATGGCTTCGTTTTCAATTACCCGATCATCGATAAAATCTATATTTTATCGGACAGTCAGAGTGTATTCTATTTTCTTTCACCTATCGTTTTGACCTTTGCCTTTATCATTATTTTTTCAATACTCGCCCTACCCTATCTGTTTAAAGCAATCCAGATCCCGCTGCTGATAACATCCGCATTAGCTTTTTATGCCAGCGTCAAATATAACGTTATGTTTGACTACGGTATGATAGAAAATATTTTTGAGACAGATACGGGGGAAGCTTTTACTTATATAAATCTGGGATCAATTTCATACTTTATATTCTTAGGCCTATTACCTGCCTTTATTGTTTTTAAAACAAAAATAACCTACGCAAAAAGTATTACCAGAGAGATAGTTAATCGGCTTTTATTGGTTATTGTTGCTGTTGTCGGGATCTTGCTAATCGCTTTTTTTTATTATAAAGATTATGCCTCGATAGGACGAAATAACAGCTATCTAAACAAAATGATTAATCCGGCTTATGCATTCAATTCTTTTAGATATGTCAACAGAACCTACTTTACAAAAAAATTGGAATACAAAAAAATTGGCCAGAATGCGAGCCTGCAAAGCAGCACTAATGACAAACCTACTTTAATGATTTTAATAGTAGGTGAAACAGCACGCTCACAAAATATATTTTATAATGGATATGCCCGTAATACCAATCCCTACACACAAGATATGGAGATCATTTCTTTTAAAAATGTTTCGTCATGCGGCACGGCGACTGCGCACTCATTACCCTGCATGTTTTCAAATATGAACCGCTCTAATTACGATAAAAACCGTGCGATTAACCAGGATAATGCTCTAGATGTAATTTCTCATGCAGGCGTGGATGTGCTCTGGATTGAAAATGATGGTGGCGATAAAAGAGTTGCTGACAATTTTTTAAAAATAGAAATTACCGCGAAAGACAGCCCAGACTTATGTAATGCAGGATCCTGTTATGATGAAGTATTACTGCAAAAAATAGACGAAAAAATTCAAAAAAATACAGGTAATCAATTTATCGCGTTACATATTAAAGGCAGTCATGGACCGACCTACTGGCAACGCTATCCAGAAAGTAAAGCTCACTTCACCCCCGCCTGTAATCAAAGTGATATTGAAAACTGCAGCGACCAAGAGATAGTTAATGTTTATGATAATACCCTGGTTTATACGGACTATATTATTGCCCAGACCATTAAAAAATTAACAGAATATTCAAAGCAATATAATGTTGCTTTGATGTATATCTCAGACCATGGCGAATCGCTTGGTGAAAACGGTTTATATCTGCATGGTGCACCTTATATTATTGCCCCCGATCAACAAACTCAGGTTCCCTGGTTTATGTGGTTAGGAAATGATTATGCCAATGCCAAAGGAATCAATAAACAATGTCTGCTTAATAAAGCAAACAATGATACCTTTTCTCACGATAACCTATTCCATACTCTCCTTGGATTCTATGGTGTTGACACCAACGCAAAAGATAATCAATTGGATATTATTGCCAGTTGCAGACAGGGAATAAATAACATTGCAAAAACGAAAACATTAGCCCCTTAAATAGATTAGCACTGGAGAATCAATAACAAAGGTTAATACCCCCGCGATAAAATAAGCGTATTCTGTATATCAAGTCATTGGTATAACATTCAAAGCTGTTCTTTAATTCCCCATTAAGGGTGTTTATTTTGTGCTGTCTCCATCAGCGCGCAATAATCACCTGTCTAATTGACCCTAGCTGTTAAGTTGTACGCAATTCGATAGATCAATTCATGTATGTGTCAATAAAAACTGGTCAGATATAAAACGATGTTTTAGTCTTTGTGAGGATTTATAACATCCGGTTATCCACCTCTTAATGAGCAGTTAAAGCGGTTTAAAATAGTTCCACAATAGTATTTGGAATTTTTTCAGCAGCACTTGCACAAATGACCATGGAGTTTCGATGAAAAATATTAGCCAGCTATTTTTATTTCTAAGTATCATTCTATTTAGTGCACTTGGGTTGGCTCAATCACAGGATAGTGTAACGGTTGATCTACTTGATGAACGTATTGAAGTCGCTAAAAAATCTCAAGAATATGATTCAGAAACACAAGCCAAATTAATCCAGTTGTATCGTAACAGCATCTCCAACCTGCATCAGATTCAACAGCATAAAGAGACCACCACAAAATATCAAAAAACATTATTAACTTCCCCCAAAGAAATAAACGAGCTAAAAAATCACACAAGGAACGTTCTACAACCGCGCCCTTATCTCGCTTAAGAGTCAATCAATACACTGATCTGGCGAGGTTAGAAAAGTTGATTGCCGATGAAGAAGTAAACCGAGAGGCATCAGAAGATAAACTGAATGCCATCAATACTACTATTGGTGAGAGTACCTTACGGCCAAGCTAGGCGAGAGAAAGAATTAATTATATCCGTTTAGAGATGGCAGAACTTGATGAAAAACAGATAGACCAGCAATCCAATAATGGCCCGGCATTTACAGAAGCTGATCACTGGTACCGGAAGACAAAACGTCAATCTTTACAGACAGAGCTTTTGATGCTTGACCAGGAACTCACCGGCAACTCAGCTTTATTAAATCTGCTGCAGGAAAAACAGAAAAACGAAAAAATGTTGCTCCAAAGAATCGAAATACGCATTGTATTTCTACATGAAAAACTTTTTAATAAACGTGCAGAGTCGACCAAAAAAATGTCTGAAACGGCAAATTTTATGCTCAACTTGGAATTAGCAGAGAACAGTTATCTGCAGACAATAGCCACGCAAAATTTAGCGCTTATTGCGGTATTAGAGTTACAGTTTCAGGAACTGCAAACACTACTGGAAAAAGAGACTAGCGAGCGCAAATTATCACTGCAGGTATCAGAAGCCTTGCACAATGTACGCAAAAGATTGCAGCTTCAAAGTGACTCATCCTTTGTTGCTTTATCAATTCGCGCACAAAGAGAAAAACTCCCCAAGCGTCAAACCTACACAAAATCACGGAGTGTGGTGCTTGATGATATTGCCAAAATAAGCTTACGATTATTCCGTCACGAAGACATGTTAATTAACAATGAGCAGGCACCCACGCAGCCCGATAACAATAAAAATGACAGTAAAATTCTATTCGAATCGTTAGAAAACCGTCAAAATATGCTTGAAAGAGTGATCAAAAATGACCGGGTACAACAGAGTGGATTATATGAACTGGATGCCAGATATTTACAATTAATAAATAAAACCAAAGAGTATGATAATTATATAACTGAGCACCTTCTGTGGCTAAAAAGCAGTAATACCTTTGATTTTATCATGTTTGCTCAATTACCTTCGAATCTTAAACTCTACATAAGCCATTTAAAAAAATGAATTTTGGGGACTGAACAAGATTAGATTACCGAATCTATTGTTACTCTTTATTCCATTCTCGTTGGTGTTTTTATTAATATTTTTGCACAGGAAATTACTCAGTAAATTACTCAGTAAATTACTCAGTAAATTACTCAGTAAATTACTCAGTAAATTACAACGTTGTAGTAGACAAGTCGGCCGTGTAAAACAGGATAGTATTCTGCATACTCTCAAAGCATTAATTTATACAGCGCTGTTAGCATTACCGGCTGGGTTAACCTTATTGATTATTAGTTGGGCCATAAAGCTTCCAAATACTGCGTCAAACATGTCAGTCGAATTAGCCAATGCGGGAATTTACACTGCTATTTCGCTTATTTCTGTACAGTTTTTAAAAGTGCTGTGCATTGAAAAAGGGGTTTCAGAAGTACATTTTGAAC
>JBLHWW010000149.1:0-8680 GCA_047629075.1 Psychromonas sp.
ATTTTATGCACCGTATGCACCGTAAGAAGTGGTAATCGGTGCGCGGAGCGCACCCTACGGTATTTTCTGCTTCGATCAGCAGTTTTTTTAGCTTTCGAGCAGCATAGTTATCGATAGGGTGCATTTTATGCACCGTATGCACCGTAAGAAGTGGTAATCGCTGCGCTGAGCTCACCCTACGGTATTTTTGGCTTCAAGTTGCAGTTTTTTTAGTTTTCGAGCTGAGTAGTTATCGGTAGGGTGCATTTTACGCACCGTATGCACCGTAAGAAGTGGTAATCGGTGCGCGGAGCGCACCCTACGAGCTTTCCGGCTTTGAGTTTTCGAGCTGCATAGTTATCGGTAGGGTGCATTTTACGCACCGTATGCACCGTAAGAAGTGGTAATCGCTGCGCTGAGCGCACCCTACGGTATTTTTGGCTTCGAGTTGTGGTTTTTTGAGCTTTTCAGCGTTTCATTTTGACCTCTTTTCTTAATCGCGAATCACGTTGAAAGTCGCATAGATAGGGTTGTGGTCTGAGATTTTCTTGGTATCGATGGCTTCTGCTTTGAGCAGTTGCAGATCTCTGTAGAAGATATGATCGAGTGGTTTTGCAAAAATCTGTTTGACGTGATGCGGTTCCTGAACGTCTGCTTTTTCCAATCCGAGTGCGTGTTGAAAAGTCTCCAGTGCCATTATCCGTTTTTTGGTCCAATTATTAAAATCTCCTGCAACAATTATCGGGCCGCTGCAGCTGTGCAGTACTGCTTTGATCTTCTCCAGCTCTTTTATAAATCCTTTTAGAGAGACAAAATTGATGCTATGAATATTGACAATATTGAGGGTTTGGCCATCGGGCAGTTCGTGGTGCGTGATGAGCATACTTTTATAGGTAATAAGACCGACTTCCCGCCGATGCGTAAGATGTGAACTGATGGTGTTAAAGGCGATTTTGGTTGCGGTTAAAACGCCGTAGAGATGCTGAAAAGTCTCTATATTACTGGCCATCGCATAGGAAAAAGAATCTAGTACAGAAGCAATTTTTTTGGGGAATTTGACCTCTTGAAAAAGCAGAAAATCACAGGGGTATTCTTGGATCAGGGTTTCAAAGCGATCTAGAAACTGCGGCTGAAGGTTCTCTTTATGGATATTCCATACCATAAGGGAAAACGTGTCCGGCAGTGTATGTTGCTGATGAGCCAGTCTTTGCGGAAAAATTCGGGGTGTAAAAATAAGTCATTCCCTTAGGGTCTGTTGACCTTCTGTGTGCATCTTTGCAGTAATTTATGGGTGTTTTATACAAGGCATAACCTCCAATCTGTCGTTATTCTACATGAGTAGGCGATAACGTAGTCGATCGTATCCACAAATTCTGCCCTTCGGGCTCATTCAAAAGTATCCTGCGCTGCGTTATGCGTCGTTTACAGAGAATAACTATGCTTCATTCCTCATGCGTTGCTCAGAACACTTTTATATTGAACTACATTTGTACTCCAAAGGGCAACAGACCCTAGAGTTGCGGGCTAATATTCGCATCAGATTTTCTGCAATACAACGTAATCCAGAGGCTTTTTCCATTTGTGTGTCAGCCTTGGCGATAAAACCCTGCATCCACTTTTTTATCTCGCAAATAATAGCGTTAGAACAAACAAAACTGATGATTTCATAATTAAGCAGTAGGGAACGGTTATCAATATTGACTGAGCCTATCATAACCGCATTCAGGTCAAACAGAATAGCTTTGGCATGGAGCATATTACCATTATATAAGAGCAGACTGATCCCTTCTTCCTGCAGCTCTCTGCTCTCTGCTCGTTGCTCGTTGTTCCCTGCTTGTTGCTCGTAACTCATAACTCGTAACTCATAACTCATAACTCGTAACTCGTAACTCGTTGCTCTCTGCTCTCTGCTCGTTGCTCGTTGCTCTCTGCTTGTGGCTCGTTGCTTGTTGTTCCCTGCTTGTTGCTCGTAACTCATAACTCGTAACTCATAACTCATAATCAAGCTACACTTCTTTATTTATCTTATCTGGTTTCAGCCATACAGCAGATCTATATTGAGAACAGTAATGAGTTAATGCAGGGCTGTGAGCAGTTTGATGCTGTATTCAAGTGGGTGAGTGAATCACAATAAAAGGGCCGTGCTGGCCCTTAACTTAATTCTTGATTAACGACTTTTATAGTTACGTTTTCGAGATTTTTTCTTTTCTATTTTATTTTCTGCCTGCTCTGCCATTAGCTGCGCCACTGCGATTTTTTCTACTTTTGCCATATCCGGCGTTTCAATACTTAAAGGACCCAGTGCACCGGATCTCAATTCGTTGAGTAAAATGGTAGAAACTTTATAGATATCAAAATGACCTCCGGCGCGTAGGCAACCTCGACGTAATGCAATGGCTTCCATTAATTCATGATCACTCTCGGGCAAGGTTTCCAGTTCGTAACGGTTTTTTAAACGCTCTGGGTAATTCGCCAGCAGGTACTCAGCAGCATAATAAGCGATATCTTCATATTCAATTGCAGTATCTTTGATTGCTCCGGTCACGGCAAGGCGGTATCCGGAATTTGCATTTTCAATTTTAGGCCATAAAAATCCGGGTGTATCGGAAAGCATTATGCCACTTGGTAAACGGATCCGTTGCTGTTGTTTGGTGACGGCGGGCTCGTTACCTGTTTTTGCGATGATCCGATCTGCTAATATATTGATAATAGTTGATTTTCCAACATTTGGAATACCCATTATCATGGCGCGGATCTGTTTATCCTGACCTAATTTATGGGGCAACATCTGTTCACACAATTTAGTTATTTGATGTACTTGCTCAGGTTTGCTGGTGGTAATGGCAAGTGCCTTTATACCCTGCTCCTGCTCTAAATAAGAGATCCATTTGGCAGTAACCTCAGGATCGGCTAAATCTGATTTATTGAGCACTTTAATACAGGGGGTATTTTCGCGGATATTAGCAATGAGAGGGTTTTCACTGCTATAGGGGATGCGTGCATCAACGACTTCAATAATGATATCAACCTGAGGCAATACCTCTTTGATCTGCTTGTGCGCTTTGTGCATATGCCCGGGAAACCATTGGATATTAGCTTTACTCATTTGATTTTAAACTCTTTTGTTTTATATAGTATCCAATGGGGAGGTTCTTGGGGTACTAAATGTGATTGTGGGAATGATCGACAGTAATGCTGCCTGCAAGAAAGTTTAACTTATTGAGGGGTAACCATCAAATATGATTGCTGGCGTGCTTATTTTATATTTGTATCAGACTCTGATTAATCAGCGGATTACTCAGAGTCAAGGTCATTACCGTGCTTGTAAAGCAAGGCTGCTTGAATAGGTGATTTCTTATCTATTCGGTTTGGAGCATCCAATTTTTCACTTTGATCTCATGAATCTCTTGGGCTTTGATCTGACGAAGCTCTTTCGCAGTATCTGACTGTGGTGCTTGTTTTGCTGCCGGTGCTTCTTCCTCTACTTCCTGCTTTTTTGCTGCGGGTTGCCCTTCTGCTGTTTCCTGTTTTTTTACGGGTGGTGTTTCCAGTTGCGGAAAGGGCACCCGAGCTTCCGTGGCTTCCAGCAGAGCCTCCGATTGACCAGTCATATGGGTATACAATGCCTGATAACTGCTGGCGACCTGTCCCATTATTTTTGCGCTGTCGGAAAAGTGGTTGCGGACTTGAGATTTGTAATAATCCAGTTCTATTTTGCTATTGTCTAGCTCTGCTTGGGCCTTACCCAGCTCTGCTTTGGTCTTATTTAGCCCTTTCTGCTTGCTGCCTGATGTTATCGCACTGATAATAAAGCCGATAATGCCACCAATAACGCCGCCTATAATAAAAATCAACACTCCGCTTATTTCTGTCATGTGCACTCCTTAGTATAATATATGATAAACCACTACGTCATCGATATAACTATTTGAATAATATAGGTTAATACGATGCAGCTAAACTTCAGTCAAAGTAGAATAAGAATAAGCGTGATTTTAAATTATGCAAACTCATTGGCGAAGTATTCATGGTAGGATGAGACATAACAGTCATCAATTAGAGTTATAATCGTTATTCTATCAATTTCATGCTGGTGTATTTAACTTAGACTCTATCATTATTCTGCCTTTTTTGATCTAACAGCAGCTGCTTATCAATGCATAGCGCTGCCATTTTTGACTATTAACTTAAGTAAGATAGATGGGTAGTCGGTTCTGCCAACCATAAAAATCAAATATCTCATTGTGCTGATTTTTCTTTTTTGTCCCGGCACTGCACTCTCAAATCCTGTTGCGGTGCTGTTGTTATTGGAAAGATTATTGAGTTTTGTAAAATGACTATTCACTACCGAGCTTAAGCGTTAGAATATTCACATTAATCAAGAATAGTGGAAAGTACCTATGGCTTATATACCCAGTAATTATAAAAGTTTAGAAAGCGATTATCGAGATAAAGCATTAAAATTATTTCCTTGGGTCTGTGGAAAGTGTACGCGTGAATTTGTTTATTCAAATCTGCGCGAATTAACCGTTCATCATGTCGACCATGACCATGCCAACAATCCGGCAAATGGCAGTAACTGGGAGTTATTATGTATCTATTGTCACGACCATGAACATGATAAATATACTCAGGCTGACATCTATGGCAGCAGCGTTAAGGCGGGTGACGATGAGCATGTGAGTGCCACCTATAATCCCTTTGCGGATTTACTGGGTAAAATAAAAAAATAATTTTATGAATGTTTGTTTAATAACTTACTCTGCCCCGCACATTGAGACTCGCATTTACAGGCTGCATGGGTATAATCGCCTTTTTTATTGAGACCTTAGAGTAAATTATGGAAAACTTATTGGACAAACGTTTTAGAGGCTTTTTTCCGGTTATTATTGATATTGAAACGTCAGGTCTTAATGCACAAACCGATGCTATTTTAGAAATAGCGGCGATTTTACCGGCAATGGATTCACAAGGTTATCTTTTTGCTGCTGAAAAAATTCATTTTAATGTGTTGCCTTTTGAAGGTGCAAATTTAGATCCGAAAGCCTTGGCCTTTACCGGTATTGACCCTTTTAATCCTCTGCGTGCTGCGGTGGATGAACGTGATGCACTCACTGAGATATTTAAATTAGTGCGTAAACATCAAAAGCAAAACTCCTGCAACCGGTCAATTATCGTTGCGCATAACGCCACATTTGATCAAGGTTTTATCAATAAAGCCACCGAACGTTGTAACTTAAAACGTATGCCATTTCATCCTTTTGTCAGCTTTGACACTGCCAGTATGGCCGGTTTGATTCTGGGGCAAACGGTGCTTGCGAAAGCCTGCCAACAGGCAAGTATTCCCTATGATAATAAGCAGGCACATTCGGCTTTATATGATACGGAAGTGACCGCAGAGCTGTTTTTTTATATGGTAAATAAATTGAAGGCGTTAGGTGGCTGGCCACTCGCTCCGGTTTAAGCGGGGAGATTTTATAACTATCAGCTTTATATTGTGCAGGCATTGCGTCTGTGTGCGCTTAACATCGGAGCTGCAAAGATAAGAACAGATCAATGGGTTTTATAGCTATTCCATTAATTAAGTGATTTGGTATCAGGCAATAAAAAAGGGATACGTTGAGTATCCCTTTTCTATAGTATGATTCAGGCTTTATTCAGAGTTTATTCTGACTCAGCTGCTGCTATTGCGGCAACTGCCTGTTCAACAAGAGGCTGTAATTCACCTTGTTGTGACATTTCCATAATAATATCACAGCCACCTACTAATTCGCCAGCGATCCATAGTTGCGGAAAGGTTGGCCAGTTTGCATGTTTTGGTAGCTCTGCACGAATATCTGGATTTTGTAGAATATCTACGTAAGCAAAAGGATGACCACATTGCATTAGTGCTTGAGAAGCCTGTGATGAAAAGCCACAGCTAGGTAATTTTGGCGAGCCTTTCATGTAAAGCAATACTGTATTTTCACTGATTTGGCTTTTGATTTTATCTAAAGTTTCCATTTTAATATCCGGTAATTATGTTATTGGGATGGTCACCACACTCTAGCATAGTCAAAATGCTTTATAAATATGGACTAATTAAATCTACTTTATCATAAACTTTCATTGACATGGATCATTTTCTTGGGGACTATTGCATTAAGTTAAGACCAAAAATGATAGTAATAACTCTATCACTCATAACTATATAAATTAACTATATAAATTGGAGATTACAAACATGTCTTTTGAATTACCAGCATTACCTTTTGCAATCGATGCGTTAGAACCACACATTTCTGCTGAGACTCTTGAATTTCATCACGGTAAACATCACGCAACTTACGTTTTAAAATTAAATGGGATAGTTGAAGGTACTGATTTAGCTGAAAAATCTTTAGAAGAGATTATTAAATCTGCTAAAGGTCCTCTGTTTAACAATGCTGCACAAGTTTGGAACCATACGTTCTACTGGAACTGTCTTGCTCCAAATGCGGGTGGCGAACCTACTGGTGCTGTTGCCGATGCAATTAATTCAAGCTTTGGTTCGTTTGCAGAATTCAAAGCCGCTTGGAATGATAAAGCGGTCAATAACTTTGGTTCATCATGGACTTGGTTAGTGAAAAAAGAAGACGGTTCACTGGATATTGTTAACACATCAAATGCAGCGAATCCATTAACCGACGAAACAGTAACGCCACTATTGACTGTTGATCTATGGGAACATGCATATTACATCGATTACCGTAATGCTCGTCCTAACTACTTAAATGCTTTCTGGGCATTAGTTAACTGGGATTTTGTGGCTAAAAACCTAGCTTAATCGCTTTATGCTTTCTCTTTAAATTTGTAGAGATGGCAAGATAAGCAGCGTAACCGTTGTTTATAAAAAAAACCTTAATTGTTATATTAAGGTTTTTTTATGGGCGATTATAACTGATTGATATATAAAAATTACCTCATGCTGCGTCTTGCTCAGGTCTTCGGCCTTACGCCTGACAAAGCATTTTTAAGTAACACGGGTATAGATTTTTCTTATTTAAAATATTGTTGATTTTGCTTCACTAATTTGGATATTAGACCTGACAGGCGATAATATAACGCTTCAATTCTTCTAAAAAACAGTGCCATGGCAATAGTGCCGACTAAAAAAGATAAAACAAATAATAATAACATGGTTGAAAAACTTTTTTCCTGGTAGTCATTAATTAAGCTGAGAATTTTCCCCTGTTCAAGAGAAATTCGAATATAACCAATTTTTTCATTGTCTTTATAAAGTTCGGCTATCTGCGGAATGATCCCCTGCGATCGTTTATCATTGGAAGACGCTATGTTGAGCAGCGTAGGTAATGGAAGCGCATCTTTTGATTGGAAAATTATTTTTCCAAATTGATCGTAGATTGTTACATCTCTGACGATAGGATCATCAGTCAACTCATGGATAAGTAACTGTAAATCTTCATTCTTCTGCTGTGAAAGATAACGAGAAGCCTCCGAGGCTGCCAAATTCGTTAATGAATATGAAAACCTTTCTGTTTGCTGATAACGAATCCCATCGGAAGTATTACGTAAGCTTATAAATTGATAGGCAATAACGCTACAGATAATCAATAAACTTGAAATTTGTAATGTCCGTAGCAGATAATACATTTTTTTATGCATTTATTATTCCTCAAGAACTGGTGGGTAAAACTTGCAATGATAAATCGCAATAGTTATGGTATAGCCATAATTTAAACCCATTTAGGTGTAGGTATTTTACAGTGAAAGTAATAAAAAATCTTTGTAACCCTTCAAATTCTCAATCACTGATTCAATGGCGAGATTGTCTAAAACAAGATCTTAATGAATTAGAAAATTTCTTTTACCATCAAGGAAACTTAACGCAAGTATTACTTTCTGATTTCAGCGTCAAAGCAGAACTTATTGTGATGGGGAAACAACTTACGACCTTGGATTTACATAACTTACTCATCTTTTTAGAAAATGAAAAAATCGATTCAATACAATTATTTGCACCTGAAATAATAGAAAATATGGTGGTTATGCGTTTTGCTTTAAATGCTTTCCCTCAAGATTTAAAGGTTAAGTTAGATAATTTCGCTGCAACGTTGAAGTTGGATTTTGCATTGATGAAAAATTTCCCTGACTGGAGTAAACCAGGTTTAGTTTTAATGGACATGGATTCTACCACTATTCAAATAGAGTGCATTGATGAAATTGCACGACTGTTTGGTGTTGGTGAGCAGGTCTCAGCAGTAACTGCTCTGGCGATGCAGGGAAAAATAGATTTTAATGAAAGCTTAAGGACGCGAGTCGGTAAATTAACCGGGGCACCAGTGTCAATTTTAAAAGAGGTTGCAGATAATATGCCCTTGATGCCGGGCTTGCTTGAACTGCTTAAGGGCTTAAAGAAAAGTGGTTGGAAAGTGGCGATCGCATCCGGTGGATTTAACTATTTTGCAGATCGTTTAAAAGAGGATCTCGGCTTTGATATGGCTGTCGCAAATACTTTGGAAGTTGTAGATAATGACTTAACAGGTAAAGTTGTGGGGGAAATAGTTAACGCCAGCGTTAAGGCACGCACACTTTCTGAATTAACTGTAAAGTTTGATATTCCACTATCACAAACCGTTGCTATTGGTGACGGGGCGAATGATTTATTGATGCTGCATGCTTCGGCGATGGGCATTGCCATACACGCCAAACCAATAGTACA
>JBLHWW010000150.1:0-8640 GCA_047629075.1 Psychromonas sp.
GCACAAGAATGGCTGTTTAACCCAGATTTAGCTTTGTACTCCATTGTATTAGTAGATACCTGGCAGTGGACACCCATGGCTTTTTTAATTATTTTGGCTGGGCTGCAATCGATCCCTAAAGATATCGCAGAAGCTGCCATGGTCGATGGCGCAAAAGGTTGGAATTCATTTTTGCATATCACACTACCACTCATTCAAAAGCAGGTGATGCTGGCATTCCTGTTGCGTTCCATTGATACCTTTAAGCTGTTCGATAAAGTCTATGTCATGACAGGCGGTGGCCCGGGCAACTCAACCGAAACCCTTTCGATGTTTGTTTACAAGTATGGTTTCCGATTTTTTGACCTGGGGATGGCGAGCGCGTCGGCATTAGTCATGTTGGTGATATCTTTGCTGATGACTCTGCTTTACGCTCACAAAACAATGAAAGGAGATAAATAATGAAAGCTCGTATTCACAGCCTGTGTGTGTGGCTGGTGGTCACACTTTTTATGCTGCCTATTATTTGGATGTTTGGTACCGCATTTAAATCACCGGGTGAAATTCTTAATTCTGGTGCGAATCTAATCCCAAAACACATTAGCTTTTCGTCATTTGAAGCACTTTGGCAGGGAAATTTAACGACGCTGGTTGGAAATACTCTATTTATATCCATTTCTTCAACCGCAGTTTCCGTTGCGGTGGCCTTTTGTGCTGCCTATGCTTTGGTGCGCTATGACTTTCCAGCCAAGCTGGATAATGTGTTTCTGCTAGCGGTATTGATTATCAAAATGATGCCGCCAATCGTTATTGCAATTCCGCTCTACTCATTGATGAATCAGGTTGGTTTACTGAATACTAAACTGGGTCTAGTACTCGCGTATCAGGTTTACACCCTGCCATTCTGCATCTGGATGCTGCTTGGATTTGTGCGTGATGTCCCTTTAGAAATTGAAGAAGCAAGCGCGATGGACGGCGCGCACCTCTCTAAACGTTTATTTTATATCGTACTTCCTCTTTGTGCTCCAGGATTGGTCGCGACATCAATTTTCGCCATGATTCTGGGCTGGAATGAATTCCTGTTCTCGCTACTGTTTATTCATACGCCGAACAACTTCACCCTGCCATTACTGATAGCAAACTTTATGACCGAAGACGGCACTGCTTGGGGAGAGCTTATGGCGGTCGGTATTATCTCATCTCTGCCAATGCTGGTACTTGCCGGTTACATGCAGCGCTACCTGCTGCGCGGCTTTTCAATGGGACTAAAATAGGACAACAATAATGAAAAAACTCGAGCTTACAAACATCAAAAAATCCTATGGTGACAATACGGTGATAGGAAATATAAACCTCAGTGTTAATAATGGTGAATTTGTTGTCTTCGTGGGTCCTTCCGGCTGTGGTAAATCAACGCTGCTGAGAATGATTGCCGGTCTGGAATCAATTACTCAAGGTAATATCAGACTGAATAACATCATGCTAAATAATGTCCACCCATCACAACGGGAAGTTGCTATGGTGTTTCAGTCATACGCACTTTACCCGCATATGTCTGTCGAAAAAAACATTGGCTTTCCGTTAAAAATGGCGGGAATAAGCCGCACATTAATTGCAGACAAAGTTCATCAAACAGCAGAAAAACTGCAGATCACAGCACTGTTGAAGCGCCTTCCTGGCGAATTATCGGGTGGTCAACGGCAGCGTGTCGCGATTGGCCGAGCTATTGTACGCGACCCACAACTATTTTTATTCGATGAGCCTCTTTCCAACCTTGATGCCAAGCTTCGCAGCGAAATGCGAATTTACCTGAAAAAACTTCACCAGCAACTCAATGCCACCATGATCTATGTAACTCACGATCAGGTTGAAGCGATGACCTTGGCAGACAGAATTGTGGTGCTCAATAAGGGTGAAATCGAGCAGATAGGATCCCCTGAAGAGCTTTACAATAAGCCGAAAAACCAGTTTGTAGCCAGCTTTATCGGCTCACCGGTAATGAATTTTATCAACATGGATACCTTTAAGGTGATCAATCCGAATACATTACTGCCACAGGGCACAACAAAGATAGGAATACGACCAAATCAGATCAAGGTTGATGAAATCAGCCCTGACTGTGAAATGAGTATTTCCGTTGTCGAGCCTCTGGGTCACGCAAGACTATATTACGGTCATATCAACGGTCTGCCTTTGATCGTTGAAAGCGCAGCGGACTATCAGCTTGGCGATAATTTACCCCTCAATTTAAGCGATTCAGTACTGCACTTTTTTGATTCCGAACAGCAACGTATCCAAACTGTTGAGGTAATGGATGCCGCATAAGGTTATCGGCTACGGTACTTATTTTGAAATTTAAATCCCGTTAATAAGGGCACTTTATATGTCTAAGAAATATACTTTTTTATTATTTATCTCAAACTTTATGTTTGATATTGATCTTTGCATTGCCCCTGTTGAGATGAAAAATGTCGAATAAATTTAAAGTCGATGTTATCGGCTGCGGGAACGCTTATGACAGTGAGCACACCAATGCAAGCATCATGGTGAGAGAAAATGGCTTTCATTTGCTAATCGACTGCGGCCCAACCGTACCAGCAAAAATTTTTTCAGCAGGGTTTAGCCCCGAGTCGATTGATACGATTTACTTGACACATACACACCCGGATCATTGCCTCGGCCTGACAACATTACTTAATTGGATGAATGCAAAGAAGCGGCGGCGCCCGCTTACTATCATTGCTCAGAAGGCGCAATGGTTCATGGTCGATATGCTGGTTAGTTTTGCTCATTGGCCCCAGAGCTCGTTAGATTTTGACATTAAACGTCAGAGTACAAAATCAACAGCGGTTATTGGGCCCTGGGCGGTAAAAATATCGCCAACCCGTCATGCCGTCTCTAATCTCAGCCTACACCTGACGACCGCCAGCGGACATCAACTATTTTACTCTGGTGATGGCCTACTTTCTGCCGACGGTGAGCAACTGGCGGAAAAAAGTAACTGGGTATTTCTGGAGTGTGAAACGCTGACTCATCATCCTAGCCACGGCTCATGGCAGGACATTGCTTGTCTGTCTCGCAAGCCTGACAGCCACTGGTACTTGTATCATATTGATCCCAAATACCGTCACTCACTAAATAACCTGATTTCAGAAGTGAATAATCTGTCACTCGCCAAAGAAGGTGAAATACTAGATATCGACAGCAAAGGAAATAATAATGTCGCCTAAGAAACTCAATAATCTATTAGTCCCGGCATTGAAGATCGCCAAACAAGCAGGTGAAATAGCCCTAACCTGGTTTGAACAGAGAGCGTCATTGACCATTGAGAGTAAAGGTCATCATGACTGGGTTTCTGAAGCGGATAGATTGGTCGAGCACTATATCCGCGATGCCCTAAACCACACTTTTCCTGATCATCACCTATTAGGTGAAGAAACAGGGGGGGAATTTGAATTGCCATGCTGGGTAGTTGATCCTATTGATGGTACAACTAACTTTTTGTATGGTCAGGCAGACTTTGTCGTCAGCATGGCGCTGATTGATCAACATGGTCCGGCTATCGGCATTATTTACGCGCCAGCCCACAATCGGCTTTTCTATGCAATAAGGGGAATGGGAGCCTATGAGCAAAAACCGGATCACGACGTTGTACTGCAACCTCGAGTCTCAGCTAAAGAGCAACTGGTTATTGGACTGAATCTCAATTATCAACCAAAGATTGCAAAACAGTATTTGGATCACACTCAATGGCTTATCCAGCATGGTCAGCAGATCCGAGTCAGCGGCTCTGCTGCATGGACACTGACCCAGGTCGCGAATGGAGAGTTGGATGGTTGCTATCTCGGCAATGTCAATATCTGGGATGCGATGGCGGCTCAACTGATTTGTGAACAGGCAGGGCTTGAAATCAGCGCTTATCTAATGGAATCAAGGAGTGGGCCCGTTTGGGCGTGGCCAAAAGGTTCTCCTCTGTCACAATGGATTCAAAACAGCAGTCTTAAACAGGAATAACAGAGTCATGATGAAAAAGACAATAACCGCATCGGATGTTGCCGCTAAAGTGGGTCTGTCACGCTCGGCAGTATCCCGCGCGTTTACCGAGGGTGCCAGTATTAATGATGATAAACGGGCTAAAATTCTTGAAGCGGCGAAAGAACTTGGCTATCAACCTAACTTCTTTGCACGAATGCTTAGCACACCTTCACAGCATCAGCGTTCACACCTAGTGGCAATCTTAATAAGTGATTTTTCAAACCCTTACCAGTCTTATCTGTTTGAAGAGTTGTCGACTAAACTGCAACTTAGCGGTAAGCAACCAATATTACTCAATGTCAAACAGGCTGACGATCTTGATCAAGCGATCTTACGTTTATCCGGTTATCAGGTTGATGGTGTTATTGCTGCAATGGGGTCCCTGCCCGCACAAAATTTCGCTCAATGTTTAAAGCTCTCGCTGCCGCTGGTAACCTTAGGCCGTAACGATCCGCGCGGTTTGATCCCTTCCGTTCAGACCGATAACGTTCAGGCAGGTAAACTCGCTGCGGCTCACCTGATATCACAAGGACTAACCAAACTCGGGTTTGTTGCCGGTCGTGCTGACGGACAGGCATCCAATGAACGCTATCAAGGTTTCAGTGAAGAAGCTATCTCACATGGGCTACCGATACCCGTTCAATTCGAAGCTGGCCGTTATGGCTACAACGCCGGTTTTCAGCTCGGAATGCGTGACATTGAAGCGTTTAAAAAGCTTGAAGGCGTATTTTGTGCCTCTGATGCACTGGCAATGGGGCTGATAGACAGTTGCCGCGAAGTTGGAAAACCATCTATTCCGGAACAGTTAAAAGTGATCGGTTGTGACGATATACCTCAAGCGCAATGGCAGGCTTATCAGTTGACGTCAGTAGCACAACCCATTAAACAGATTGCAGAGCAGTCCCTGCACCTACTGCAAAGCATTTGGAATGGCAAAGATAAAATCCCGGCTATAACCAGAGTAGAACCACAGCTCAAAGTACGCCGAAGCGGTTAAGAATAGTGATAATATCAGGCATCATAAATAGTGGAATAAAAAATGCGCTTAGAGCTTTTAAATTGGTTTCAACAAAAACACATTAATTATCAAAGTATTAATCAACCACTAGCAGAAGAATCACAGCAGGCACTGCAGCAGCTTGGTACTCATATTTTATTGCCGCTTGAAAAAAATCGGTGAGCTCACTATTACCTATGGCTTTACTTCATTTGCAGTGCTTAACCAGTGTATTCGGATTTAAATAAGTCTTTTTTATCTTCAGCACGTTAAAGGGACTACCATAGAGATCACCGAGGTGCTGCGTGCAACGCAGAGAAAGACCAGTATCTTCGAACTTATATAATGAGTTTGGTATTATGTTATCTGTAGGGTGCATTCTATACACCCTAAACAGTAACAACCGGAGCGCGGAGCGCACCCTACTAGGTCGTTCAGGCTCAGCGCCTATTAGTATTAACTTTGCCCGCCTGAAGGCGGGATTCAAGTTTAGTGGATCACTTAACAGCGGTTTTTTGTGTTTTCGGCACTTTAAAAGTACTATCACAGAGGGCACCGAGGCGCTGCGCTACACAGTGAAAAACCAGAGCCTTCGGACTTACATATTATGTTATCTGTAGGGTGCATTCTATACCCCCAAACAGTAACAACCGGTGCGCAGAGCGCACCCTACTAGAGAGTTCAGGCTCGGCGCCTATTAGTATTAACTTTGCCCGCCTGAAGGCGGGATTCAAGTTTAGTGGATCACTTAACAGCAGGATTTTTGTGTTTTCGGCACTTTAAAAGTACTAGCACAGCTTAGAGTACGTCGAAGCGGTTAAGAATAAGCGCTAAAAACGAGCACCCCATAATGTATTCAATCTGCTCACACTATGGGAATGCTTATCTAGTTTGGATTAACTAATCCATATTCGGCTCAAATAATCCTCGTTTCATATAATATTTCACCCACAGCGCTGCTATCACAGAGACCACCAGCAACATGCTGCCTGCAATGCCGTACACCATTTTGGTCATTTCCGGTGAAGGTGAGTTATTAAATGCTACATAGGCCATCGCAATAATCCCTACAATTTGAGGCAATGGATAAAAAGGTGTTTTGTAAGGGCGTTCATGCTTTGGCATACGCATACGAAGTACGATCACATCAATATGAGCAATGATATAAGCCAACAAATAACTAGTAGTTGCCGCAATCACTAAAATGATCAGTGAATCAATACTCAGTGTTAAAAAAGGAATGGATGTTAGCACTGCCATCATAACGATACCCACCCAAGGTGTATTAAAACGGTTGGTCGCTTTAAGTTGTGGAAATGCTTGTTTGTTTTCTGCCATACCATGCAGCATACGGGGTAATCCAGCCAAGATAGTATTTATCGTACTGCATGTTGCGGCTAAGCCCATCACGGTCGCGATAAATAAGCCTGCTTTACCGAATACCGCATTTGCGTAATCAAGGTAAGGAATACCTGAACCAAGCAATGTTTCGGTATCAAGATATAAGCTGGCACCGTAAACAAATGCTAAAAAAATAAAGAAAATTACGAACAAAGAAAGGTGCATAGCGCGGGGGATATTTTTCACCGGATTCTTGATTTCGTTGATCATGGGGCAGATATATTCAACACCAACGAACAACCACATAGAAAGCGCAATCAAACCGATAAAGCTACCATCCAATACACCACCAAAACTCCAATCAACTGGGGTACCTGAAATAACCGGAGCAGTTTCTCCCGTGCCAGTTATTGCCATTAGGCCAATAAGAATAAGTGCACAGACCAAAATAAGGGCGATAAAATTTTGCACTTTAGCAAAGATATCCGCCCCCACAAGGTTAGTGATAGCCAGTACAGCAAGAATAAATATTGGAATAACTTTTTCTGGGAATACGCCAGGCAGCAATTCACCGATCATGGCATCCACCAGAAACATCTCCACGGGAACCGCTAAAATTGCCACCACCACATAGCCCGCAAAGACTGAAACGATCGCAGGAAAATGACCAATAGCTTTTTGAGTATAAGTGGCCAACGTACCCTCTTGAGGGAACATTAAAGACAGTTCAGCGAAACTCATGGCATTAAACTGAGCGATAATTAATGCGCAAATCATTGCCAGTACAAATGTTGTTCCACCCATGCCAATCCCTTGCATGGAGGCGATCATTGCCCCTTGTACAATAACCAGTCCGATACAGATTGCCATCATTGTCAGCAATCCCATTTTCATTTTTTGACTGCTGACAATTGGTGAATCAGTGGCTTTTATTGTTGATGAATACGTTAGTTCTGTCATTTTGATATTCCTCTCATAAATAAAACGTTAGACGATTTAAAGTCGATCAAAGCGATAAGGGCTAGGATCGATAATAGGATTAACATTGGAGATAAGGTCTGCCGCTAAATGACCTGCCGCAGGTCCAGTACCAAAACCATGTCCGGAAAATCCAGTAGCAATGGTCAGCCCCGGAATCGCTTTAATATGATCGATAACCGGATTGGAATCCGGGGTCACGTCAATCACACCCGCCCATGCTTCATCTAACTGTGCGCTGGCAAACATTGGCCAGGCATTGCAAAGATTGGTCAATGCTTCATTATTTAATGCAGGGTTAGCAGTCGGGTTTAATGTCCTGTTCTGTTCAAAGGGCGATACTTGGCTTGCTTGCCACTTGCTTTTAATGGCCAAATCTTTAAAAAAATGACTGCCCATTGATAAGCGTAGAAAACTGCGTTGAGTTCGTAATTGTTGCAAATAGCGCCAACCAATAGTTAAATGATCCACTGTCAGCGGCGCATCGAGCGCACCGCGTTGAGTGATAATGAATCCACCGTCCTGATGTTTTCTAAAGGAAAAATCGGGGCCGCCTACGGCAATATTAGTCGGGCCTTCCATTGGTTTTGTTCTCATGACTGAACAAATAAGCGGTAATGTCGGCAGTGATACTCCCTGATTTTTCAAAAAACGTCTCGACCAGGCACCGCCGGCAAGTAGCACTTGCTGACAACGGATTTCACCTTTTTCGGTCACCACACCACTGATTTTTCCACCTGATTGTGAGAGGGTTTTTACCGCACAGTTTTGAATAATAATCGCGCCTTTTGCAATTGCCGCTTTAGCCATTGCACTGGTCGCAATTGCCGGTTCAGCACGACCATCAGAGGGCGTATAAATCCCGCCAACCCAGTCTTTTTTTCCCCCGGGCACGTGTTTATCTATCTGCTGTGGCGTTAACAGCTTTGATCCCAAATCAAGTGATTGCACCGAATTAAACCATGATTCATGGAGCAACATTTGTTTATCATTATCAGCTAAAAACATAATGCCGGTTTGTTTGTAGCCGACCTCACTACCAATCCTTTCCGGCATCCCTGCCCACAACTTATCCGCCGCCATAGCCATAGGCAAATCATCAAAGTGACGGCTGGTTTTACGTATCCAGCCGAGATTTCGTGAGGATTGTTCACCTGCAATATGCCCTTTTTCCAGCAATACTACGGGGATATTCCGTTCGGCCAGCGTTAACGCTGCCGAGACACCCACGATGCCGCCACCAATAATGACCACCGCTGCCGAAGCAGGCAGTTCATCTGGAGTGTTAAATCTATCAACTGTTTTCGTCA
>JBLHWW010000151.1:0-8614 GCA_047629075.1 Psychromonas sp.
TCCACCCCGTAACCTTTGGCAATGGCTGACAAATCGACATACAGTTCAGGAATTTCCTTACTGATGGTATTGCCGTTAACACTTAGATAGTGGCTTCCCACTATTTTTTGTTTTTCGGCAATCAACTCTGCAGAAGGAATTTTATTGGCTTTTTTATTCGGGCCAAAGCCCCACAAATTCACCAGCGGACCGACGGTCACATCAAATGCTCCGTTGCTCTGCTCAAATAAAGTTAAAGATGCTTCAATCACCTGCCGTGTTGCGGCAGACACTTCTAAAGACTTTTCTGCTCGATTAAAACGGGATAATTCAGAGTCTGGGCGATAGGTCGACATTTGATCATTAACTAGTTCAAGCCGCTCTTCAATATCAGATTGTAGCGCTTTCAGTGCAAATAGACTGTCGCCCTGCTGCTCAGCAGTTAACACATATTTGATCTGATAATATGTGCCCATGGTATTTCCGCGCACTTCTACAGTCTTCGGGTCAACTTTGGCACATGACGCAATAAAAAAGGCCAGCCCGATCAAGGCCAGCCATTGTGATACAGATTTAACCATTAAAATTAACCACCAAAATCATCAAGGGCGATATTATCATCTTCAACGCCTAAATCCTTAAGCATGGCAATAACAGCAGCATTCATAACCGGTGGACCACACATGTAATACTCACAGTCTTCCGGCGCTTCATGGTCTTTTAAGTAATTTTCCAACAAGACATTATGAATAAAACCAGTGTAACCGTCCCAGTCGTCTCCCTTCTGCGGATCACTTAACGCCACATGCCACTGGAAATTCTCATTTTCAGCTGCGATGCGGTCAAAATCTTCGACATAAAACATTTCTCGTCTTGAACGTGCGCCGTACCAGAAACTGACTTTACGCTTAGTTTCCAAACGACCGAACTGATCGAAAATATGTGAACGCATTGGCGCCATTCCTGCACCACCACCGATAAATATCATTTCATTTTCGCTCTCTTTGGCAAAAAACTCACCAAATGGTCCAGAAATAGTCACTTTATCACCCGCTTTTAAGCTGAAAAGGTACGATGACATTTTGCCACAGGGTAATGACATATCTCTTGGCGGCGGTGTTGCGATGCGCACATTGAGCATTATTATACCGGCTTCATCGGGATAGTTTGCCATTGAATATGCGCGAATGGTTTCATCATCAACCTTTGATTCCAGCTTAAAGAAACCAAAATGCTCCCAGTCACCACGATATTGTTCTTCAATATCAAAATCACTGAATTTCACCTGGTGAGCAGGGGCTTCTATCTGGATATAACCGCCCGCTTTAAAAGGAACAGTCTCTCCGTCAGGTATTTGTAATTTAAGCTCTTTAATAAAAGTTGCCTGATTATTATTAGAAGTAACAGTACATTCCCATTTTTTCACACCAAAGATTTCTTCGGGTAGTTCAATGTCCATGTTTTCTTTAACACTGACCTGACAAGCCAGACGCTCACCTTCTTTTGCCTCCAATTTATTAATATGATCTAATTCAGTGGGCAGGATATCTCCCCCGCCTGATTTAATTTTAACGCGACACTGACCACATGTACCACCACCACCACAGGCAGAAGAGATAAAAATACCTGAATTTGCCAGAGCACCTAGCAGTTTCCCGCCAGCTTCAGTTATAACGGTTTTTTCCGCATCATTATTAATAGATATTTCAATATCGCCTGAACTTACCAATTTTGCTTTAGCCGCCAAAATAATCACAACTAAGGCTAAAATAATAATGGTAAACATGGCTACGCCGAGAAATATTTCCATCGACTTTTTCCTTGTTTTAAGAGGGGCGAACCCCTCGATATGTTAAATAATTACAGTTGGATACCGGAGAAGGACATAAAGGCTATTGCCATTAGTCCTGCCGTTGTAAAGGTAATTCCCAATCCTCGTAACCCTGCTGGTACGTCTGAATATTTCATTTTTTCACGGATACCCGCTAATAAAACAATAGCCAACATCCAACCAACACCACTACCGACGCCATAGACAACCGATTCAATCAAGTCATATTCGCGTTGTACCATGAAAAGTACACCACCCAAAATAGCACAGTTAACGGTAATAAGTGGCAGGAAAATACCCAGCGCCTGATACAAAGCCGGAAAGTATTTATCCAATACCATTTCCAGAATTTGTACTAATGCTGCGATAACACCTATGAAGGTAATGAAACCTAAAAAGCTCAGATCAGCTTCAGGTAAACCAGCCCATTCCAACGCACCGGGTGCGAGCAGATTAAAATAGATAATCTGGTTGACCGGTACTGAAATACCCAACACAACAATAACTGCGACGCCTAAGCCCATCGAGGTTTTCACTTTCTTAGAAACCGCAAGGAAGGTACACATGCCTAGAAAGAAAGCCAGTGCCATATTTTCTATGAAAATAGAACGCACAAATATACTAATATAATGTTCCATTTGACTTACTCCTTAGGCTCGACTTGGTCTGGTCTGATCGTCCGGAAAGCCCAGATAATTCCACCAACAATAAAGAAAGCACTGGGTGCCAGTAGTAATAAACCATTACTTTGATACCAACCGCCATTCGATGTTAGTGGTAAGATCACGAAACCATATAAAGAACCAGAGCCAAACAACTCACGGAAACCGCCGACAAGAACAAGAATCAAGCCATAACCTAACCCATTTCCTACGCCATCCATAAAGCTTGCGATAGGCTTATTCTTCATCGCAAAAGCTTCCGCTCGGCCCATTACAATACAGTTAGTAATAATTAAACCGACATATACTGATAATTGCTTAGAGATCGAAAATGCGTAGGCTCTCAAGAATTGGTCAACAACAATTACTAAAGACGCAATAATAGCCATCTGTACAATAATGCGCACACTATTGGGAATGTGATTGCGAATCGTAGAGATAAAGAAGTTAGAAAATGCAGTTACAAAAAGCACAGCAAGTGTCATCACAACAGCAGTTTCTAATTGACTTGTTACAGCTAACGCAGAACAAACCCCTAAAATCTGTAATGTAATTGGGTTATTGCTTATGATTGGCGAGGTTATAACTGCCTTCATTTCATTAGATTTAGCCATTTGTTAGCGCTCCTTGGCGGAATTTATTAAGAAACGGACCAAAGCCCTGCTCTCCGAACCAAAACATAAACGTATTTTGAACGCCAGTACTGGTGATTGTCGCACCTGACAAAGCATCAATTTTATGCTTGGAATCCGGCGCAACGTCTCCTTTTACCACTTTAATAGCAGGGTTGCCCTGGGTATCAAATAACTGTTTTCCCGGCCAAAGTTTGACCCAGCGCGGATTTTCAACTTCGCCGCCTAATCCCGGTGTTTCACCCTGTTCATAATAAGTGATGCCTGCAATAGTATTACCGTCTGTTTCTACAGCAACAAAGGCATACATGGTTGACCATAAACCAGCTCCGTGTACAGGCAGAATAACACGCTGCAATTTACCTTGGTTATCAGAAACAAGGTAGACAGTGGCTAAATTAGCTCGGCGGCCAATGCTTGCAATATTCTCTTTTCCGGTAAGCTTGATACTGCGCTGCACATCTTTTGATGCTTTACGTTGATCATAGTCTTCAGGATCAACACCTTCAGCAAAATTTCCGCTGTCTAAATCAACTAAACGCGTCACTATATTAGAAGAAAATATTTCTTTATTGGTTTTATCCGTTTGTAAACCGGCGACTGCAAGAATATTATTCTGTTTATCTTTCGCTTTATTTGCTAATTGCATATCGCGAAGACCGACAGCAGAACCTGCAACAATGATTGAACAGACCAGACATACGGCCAGTACAACCCCGATCGTTTTACCGAATGTTTCTTTATTAGACATTACGCGCTAACCTCCGTTTGATATTCCCTTGCACCACAAAGTAATCGAATAGTGGAGCAAATAAATTGGCGAATAAAATTGCCAGCATAATACCTTCAGGGAAAGCTGGATTGACGACACGAATTAAAACTGTCATCACACCTATCAAAATGCCGTACAACCATTTACCTTTATTGGTAAAGGCAGCAGAAACCGGATCGGTTGCCATAAAGATCATACCAAAAGCAAAACCACCCAGGACAAGGTGCCAGTACCAAGGCATTGAGAACATTGAATTAGTATCACTGCCAATAAAGTTAAACAATGTTGAAACAGCAACCATACCGATCATTACACCGGTGATAATACGCCATGAAGCAATGCGAGTAGTAACAATAAAGGCCCCGCCGATTAAAATCGCTAGCGTAGATACTTCACCAATACTGCCCTGCATATTACCCATGAAGGCATCCATCCAGGTAAACCCTGATTCTATCACTGACTCTAAACCACCCTGCGCTGCCATCCCTAAGGGTGTTGCCCCGGAGAAACCGTCAACAGCTGTCCAAACCGCATCACCGGAAAGGCTAGTAGGGTATGCAAAGTATAAAAAAGCACGGCCAGCCAGAGCGGGATTCATAAAGTTACGACCGGTCCCGCCAAAGATTTCTTTCGCTACAACAATACCAAAGGTGATACCTAATGCTACTTGCCAAAGTGGAATAGTCGCAGGAAGAATCAAGGCAAATAGGACGGATGAGACGAAGAAACCTTCATTGACTTCGTGTTTACGCACACTTGCAAACAGGACTTCCCAGAAACCACCGACCACAAAGGTAACCGCATAAATGGGCACGAAGTACATTGCACCATAAAGAAGGTTATCAAAAAAACCCGCGCCGGAGCCCATGGTGACCCCCAGCAGATTCAAAATAGCAACACGCCAATCGTCAAAGGCGGAAAATCCAGCCACGATAGCTTCATTTGCCTGCACACCGGTATTGTACATCCCAAAAAACATGACTGGGAGAGTGGCTAGCCAAACAAAAATCATAATACGTTTCAGATCGATGCTATCGCGTACATGGGTAATGCCCTTAGTGACATGACCGGGTGTATAGAAAAAAGTGGCGACCGCTTCGTACAGCGCGTACCATTTTGCATGACGCCCTCCCGACTCAAAATGCGGTTCCATTTGTTCAATTATATGCTTCAGATTCATTATCAGCCTTCCTTCTCTATTTTACTTAGGCTCGCACGCAACACAGAACCATAGTCATATTTACCAGGGCAAACATAAGTACATAGTGCTAAATCCTCTTCATCTAACTCTAAACAGCCTAATGCCTGAGCTTCATCAGTATCACCAACGATCAAGTCACGCAGCAAATTGGTCGGTAAAATATCTAGCGGCATGATCCGCTCATATTGACCGATCGGTACCATTGCACGTTTACTGCCAGCCGTGGTTGTTGTAAAAGCAAAAGATTTTGCCCTATTGAGCGCAGAGATAAAAGCATTAGAGACAGAATGTTTCTTACTTCCGGGGACACCCCAACCAAATAACTCTTTCTCGTAACCTTCCGCTAACACAGAAATCTGATTATGGTAACGTCCAAGGTATCCATGCGCAGCTGTTGCTATCACACCACATAAAACAGAACCCGAAATCACCCGCACTTCTTCATCAATTAATTCATTTTTAGTCAGCTGATTAATTGAGGCACCATAATGGGTACGTAATAAACGCGGTTTTTTCACCGCCGGGCCTGCAAGTGAAATTACTTTATTGGTATAAAGTTCACCCGTGGTAAATAACATACCAAAGGCAATAACATCCTGGTAGTTAATTGACCAAACCTGTTTAACAGCAGATACCGGATCAATAAAATGAATATGCGTTCCTGCTAAACCTGCCGGATGAACACCAGAAAACAGCTTTTCTTCAACATTCACTGATTCCGATTTGGGCAAGTTAGTTTCACCCTTACAAACATAAACCTTACTAGCCGTTATTTGTGCTAACAATGCTAAACCGTCGGTAAAAGCCTGCTTATTGGTATTAATAATTAATTCAGCATCAGCTGCCAATGGATTGCTATCCATTGCCGTCACAAAAATTGAAACCGGTTCAGCATCAACTGCAGGTATTTTACTGAAAGGGCGAGTGCGCAGCGCTGTCCAGGCTCCGGAATCAATTAAATTCTTAACGATCTCAGCGCGTCCAAGGTTTTTAAGTTGTGTACTTGCATATTTAGGGAAAGAGATACTTTCTTTACCTTCTATGGCAATAACAACTGATTGTAAAACCCGTTGTGCCCCGCGATTAATTGCTTTAACTGTACCGGATGCTGGAGAAGTAAATTGCACTCCCAAATTCTTTTTATCACTAAAAAGAATTTGACCCTTTTTGACGGCATCGCCAACTTTAACTGCCATGAATGGACGCATTCCTACATACTCTTCACCCAGTATCGCTATTTCAGTGATGCTTGGTCCATCATGAATGACCTGTTCTGGTGTGCCGGCAATAGGGAGATCCAGTCCTTTTTTTATAGTAATCATATTCTCTTGCACTATGTATAAGGGATGGGATGTTAGTTGCCTTTCGGCATAAAAACATTACACGTTTAATGATTTTATAAAAATAACAATCACTTAACATGAAGACGGAAAAATTCTCGCATATAGTATCACTAGAGGGTAGTCGTTTGCCATCTCAAAGATGGGGTTAGACGCTTTGAGTTCAAATTTTTTGTAAAAATAATTTACATAATAATGTTTTTAACATTATTTAAACATTGTTAAAATGTGTTTAAATAAACATCATTCATGAATATCCCCATGATACTTCAAGATGCAAAATCAGCAAGGAAAATCGAAGTAACATGGATATATAGCCAAACGACTTGAAGATGCTGACGCCTACATCCTTAAGTAATTTGCCTAACTACTATTTGCCACCACCTAAACAATTAGCAGAATCTGGCGATTGTTGGTTTTTTACTTGCCACTGAATTGGCGTCATAGTGTGTAAAGCAAGCGCGTGCACCGGGCCAGCTAATTCATCTTTTAATAGGGCATTTATCAGACGATGACGCGCAATCAAAGGCATTCCTTCAAATTCATCGCTGACTAAAGTCACTTTAAAATGCGTTTCAGAATTAACGGGTACAGCATGGCGATGACTTTCATTTTCTACCTGTAAAAATTCCAAGCTTATATTATCGATGATTTTTTTTTCTATGGTTGTTTGGACGTTCATATTAAATTTCCTTTTGAATGTATATTGAAAGCGATAATAAGATATACCCATGATACTTCAAGATGCAAAGTCAGCAAGGCAAATTGTGCCGAGATGCTAGGCATAAAATTGAAGGTTAGTTATTCTACATAGAGATTTTATAACAACGCAGATTGGTACAATTTTCCTTGCCCTACGGGGCGCGAACTCGAAAACCAGCGCTGTGGTACACCAATCAGAAAGGGAATTACCATTACTTGATAGAGGGTCTTGCTCTGGTCTCCAAGCTTGCGCCTGACAAAGCATCTTGAAGTAACATGGGTATGTATATTCAGAACAATAACAAACAGCAGGTAATTTAGTAAGAGATTTTAATCCAATTATTTTTTACAGGTGAGAGCTGTATTTTGTTATCGGTAGGGACTGCAAGTTTTCGAGCTGCGAGTTTTCGAACTTTCGAGCTGCGAGCTAAAAGTTATTGGTAGGATGCATTTTATGCATTTTATGCATCACAAGCAGCGACAATCGCTGCGCTGAGCGCACCCTACGAGCAGAAAACACCCGGATAGCGCACCTTTAGATCCCCGACAAAACACCTCGGGGATAAGTTATCGGTAGGATGCATTTTATGCATCACAAGCAGCGACAATCGCTGCGCTGAGCGCACCCTACAAGCGGAAAACACCCAGATATCGTACCTTTAGATCCCCGACAAAACACCTCGGGGATGACGGTTGGATGAAGTTATCGGTAGGATGCATTTTATGCATCACAAGCAGCGACAATCCCTGCGCTGAGCGCACCCTACAAGCAGAAAACACCCAGATATCGTACGTTTAGATTCCCGACAAAACACCTCGGGGATGACGGTTGGGTGAAGTTATCGGTAGGATGAAGTTATCAGTAGGATGCATTTTATGCATCACAAGCAGCGACAATCGCTGCGCTGAGCGCACCCTACAAGCAGAAAACACCCAGATATCCTACGTTTAGATCCCCGACAAAATACCTCGGGGATAAGTTATCGGTAGGATGCATTTTATGCATCACAAGCAGCGACAATCGCTGCGCTGAGCGCACCCTACGAAATAATAATTCTATACCGATCACAATTAACACGGAAGATAACCTTGCATAGTTATATTTAGCGCTAATAATATTTAAACCTAGTTATATTAGGTTTCACCAAAACGATAAAACATGCCCAAAAAATCACAGCTTGGGCTTTATTAGCAGTCGCTGAATTCATTTTAATTGAACTATCCGATGGTTTTCGTCAGATGACTCTGACTTAGACCCAAATTACCTGAAGATACAGATTAAGATTCAAGTAGTTTGTGTCTACATTTACCTTTATGGGCTTAATAAATAAACAACAATCCTTTACCATAGGGCATAATTCTGGCATTATGCGGCGATTGAAATTAGCTCTATATAAAATACAAAGGATCCATCGCCAATGGCAAAAGAAGATAGTATTGAAATGCAAGGCACAATCATAGACACCTTGCCTAACACAATGTTCCGTGTAGAGTT
>JBLHWW010000152.1:0-8612 GCA_047629075.1 Psychromonas sp.
AAGTCAGTTGCATTAGGTTTCTGTTTAATATCAACCACCACAATATCTTTCGAAGTTGAAACTGATCCTGCAGGCAACTCTTTTACGGTTATTTTTCCCTGATCAACAAGAATCTCCCCTGTTAAATTAATATTTTGATCAAATGTCAATTCCAAATTTGGACTGACCAACAGATAAATTTTAGAATAATCATTTATAACTATCTGATTTCCTTGTAAATTAATTTTACCTTTAAACTTATCTTGCCAGTCAAACTCACCACTAATATACGACTTACCTTTTTCTATATCTTCTTTTTTGATGGTTTTATTTTTCTGCAGTGGCGAGGTCACAAATTTAAGCGAAGTATCAACAAGACCGACTGTTTTATTTATAAACTTGAATACTTTATTGTTTTCTTTACTGGCGGGACCTCGACCATTAGTATCAAAATAACCTTCTAAGGTGGCAGATTGGTTATTTATTTTAATCATAGTATTTAAATCATGTAATTGGATTGGAGCCCCTACTGCCTTAATTGTGGTATCTTTTACATGTATTTCACCATTAACGATTGGATTTTTAATCGCTCCGTTGATGCTTAAATTTGCGCTTAACATGCCAGATAATTTTTCAAGCTCAGGAATAAGGACGCTGAAAGGCGCAAAATCTGACACCTCAAGATCGACTCTGGCTTTTATATTCGGGTTATTGGTAATATTTTTTAATTGACCTTTTAACTGTGCATTGAGCAGATTTGTTGATGAAATTTTGGCTGAAAAATCTGTATTTTTTTGGTCGGAAACGACATTGATAGCAAAGTTATCAACTGGATACTCAACAATATTTTTATCACCAGGAGCAATGGGCACAAGATGTAGTTTCATTTTCATATCGGTAGAAGAGATTGTTATATTACCGGCCGGTTTATCATTTCCTTGCCAGCTTAGATCTGCATTTGCCGAAACGGCACCATCAAAGCTGATTTTTTCAGGTAATATTTCATCAAGACCAGCCAGAAGGTAGGAGTCTATCTGCAATATAATCTTATTAGTTGCACCTAGATTTAATTTTTTCAGACATAACTTGCCATTGTTTTTAATATTGTTGCTTGAAGCTGTCCAGCAATGTGCCGTCAGTTGCACATCTTGTTTTGCAATAACGACATCAAAAGGATTATCCAGCGTCAATTTTTGTTTATGAAGATCAACAACAGCGGCGCTCACGGCCGTTAACCATTTATCACCGATCTGTTTTAATTGTATTCGCATATCACTAGTGAGAATGTCACTGACCACTTGAAGATCAATCTGATGATTTTCACCCTGCGTACTGTGGCCAATATTTTTGACGTTGATGTCAATAGTCTCAATAAGCTGTTCTGCAACCTCGAGTTTTTGGGCCTGTACAACAAGTGTGGCTTGCGGCTGTTTTGAGAACAGGAGTTGCCCATTAAGCTTTAATGAGTTGAGGGAGGATGTTTCATAGCGGAGTGCATTTGCTTGTAAATCCGAGCTGACTTTAATGGCGTCTGTCGGGCCCTGTATTTTAACTTTCCCCTTGATGATACCTGAGCTGTTAAGTAATGCATGGCTTAGATCTTTAATATCGACTGCGACAGTCAAATCATTCTGTTGTGCGAGTTTACCATTGATAAGAATTTGGTTATTAGCATTATGCAGGTAAACATTCTTTAACATTAATCCTTCTTTGTCGTTGCCATTAATCGCACCATTAATCGCAAAGGGACGCTTTAAAAATTGACCATCAATCGCCATTTCCGGAATAGAGACTAACCAGCCTGGCGCTTTATTATCGTTTAACTCAATAGCAACATGTTGTTTTAATTTTCCGTTAAATTGGCCGGTGTATTCCGTTTTGAATTGTTTTAAATCGATATTCTCCATATCTAACTGACCTTGCCAGATGATTTTTTTTGACCAGTCCAGTAAGCCGCTTAATTTCAATAGTCCATTAAGGGTATTTATTTTCAAGTGATTTACATTTAATTTTTGTAAATCCCCTGCCGCTTGTAAATCTATTTTTCCAGCGGGCATATTCTCTAATTCATAATCAGTCTGTAAATTGAGTTGATAATCGTTTATTTTCCCCTGGCTGCTTAACTGCCCTTTTGCTGAAAAATACGCAGCTTTTCCATCCAAAGGCCAACCTAATTTTTGCCAATCAAGGGTAAAATGGTAAGGTAAATTATCGGCGAATAAATTTACATCTAATTTCATTTGCGCTGTTATCTTATTACTAAGCTGTAAATCTGTTTTTAAATTAGAAAAATCACCGCTGCTTTTTAAAATAAAATGCTGCGCGTTGAGAAGAGAGTTCGGCTGTATTTCTTTGATATCTTTAATGCTGCCGATTAATTGGACTGCTAGTGGATATTTTCCGGTAAAATTTATTTCTCCCATTAAATCCAGATTCGCCTCTGGCATATCAATGCTGAATTGATCCACTTCTAATTTGTTATAAAAGAATCGTAATGCTGACTGTACCGAATTTACCGACACGAGGGGTTGCTGGTCACCTTGAGTTAATTGAAAGTCTGAAATTTGGATGTTTCTAATATCTAAATTAAAAAAGGATGAGATCTCCGATAAATTTTGTTCGCTTACTAGTGCAGGTAAATAATTTAATGGCATTAAATTATTTATTTCTTTTTCTGTTGCAACGGCTGTTTTTTCTGCTTTGCTGCCAGGTAAATCAACCACTAGACCCTCGGTTATTGAATTAAAAATGGTCACGTTATCTCTAAAACCTTGGGCTTGTATTTCCCAACGTTTGCTTGCAACTGATAATGTGCCAGGCAGTGTAAAAGAACTATTGTTTAAAATAAGAGATTGAATATCTATAAAGATCGGTAGTTGCAGCGAGGTAAAGGGATTATCCGCCAGTGCTTTAATTTCTGCTTCTGTCGGCGGCTTGGTTTCATCTAAATCTAAAACAATATCCATCTCATCGATATGCAGATTTTTGACACAAATTTTTGTAAAAGCACATGACCAATCAAAAGCGTATTCTAACTTAGAAAAAGAGATCGAAAAAAAATCAGATTTCCAACTGATATTCGAATAATGGGGATTCAAAAATAAACTGCCTGAATCAAGTGTGACTGCAAGTCGGGGTTCAAATTTGGTTGCCAGTTTGATCGCAACATTAGTACCTGGATGTGTGAATAAAATAGCCGTTACACCGACAACGGTAAATATAATTAATAACAGTAAAGTTAAAAAAGTTTTTCTACATATTAGCTTTATTTTTAACTTGGTACTCATAATTCAGGTCCGATCATAAAGTGTATCATCCATTTATTAAGCATTGTATCGGCACTGTTTACGGGCGCTGCCACATAAAATCTAACCGGGCCGATCGGAGATGACCAGACAATACCGAGACCAGCGCCAACGGAAATCGGCTCGCTGAAGGTAGAGGTAGCGGTTCCCGCATCAATAAAGGTTGCCAACTTCCAATTAGTGGCGACCGGGAAACGATATTCTAAACTTTGCACGGCAAGATATTTTCCGCCGATTAAATATCCATCATCATCTTCAGGGGAAATGCTTTCGTAACTGTAACCGCGAATGCTTTGATCACCCCCGGCAAAAAAGCGCATGGAAGCTGGAACGTTATAGATAGAGTCAGTATAAAGCGCGCCCACTTCCGTGGTGCTGAAAAATTGCTGTTGGTTATAGCTACGCAAAAATTTTGCTTTCCCATAAATTTTCAATAAATTAGAACTTGAAAACAAATCTTTATGGGCCACGGCGACTTCGTATTGCTGGGTATCTCCCCAAGTTGGATGAAGACCCCCACGTAACCTGGTGCGACTAAAACTTATCCCCGGCATAATTAATTCAGTTGAGAAATCCAGCTGCCCTTGCACGCCGGACTCATTGTCATAACGAATAAATGCATTTCGTAACCAATTGTTTTCTAAGCGCTTATAACGACCAACACTGAATAAATATTGTTGGGTATTGGTATCATTATCATCAACAAATTTATAACCTGTTTTAATCGAGTAATAGTGGTTAAGAGGATCACTAATAGGAATGTTATAAGCTAAAGAAGCTTCTTGCTGCGGCACGGAGGCAACAACATTACCCTCTATGCTATGGCCATATTGATTTATCCAGGGTCTGATCCAGCGGAATTTACCTCGAATACCTTCATCGGTACTAACCCCTAGACCGGCATTAAAGGAGTCTTTTGGGCGCATTTTAGCAAGCACTAAAAGTGGAATCTGGCGGCCCTGCTTTTTTTTTATTTCCGGTACAATGGAGATATTTTTAAAATAACCAGTTTTATTGGTTTCTGTATTAAATTTCATTAAGGTTCGAGAATTGTAGGGATCACCCGTTTTAAAATTTTGTAATGAAGAAACAAATTTTTTGGCGGGTAAATCCTCCGGAGAAAAAAACAATTCACCAAACTGGTAGCGAATCCCAGTATCAAAACTAATATTAACGGTAGCGCTGTTATTTTTGGAGATAACCTCAACGGACGCTTGGACAAATTTTGCATCAAAATAACCCTGTTGTTGTGCCATGTTTTTTAGTTTGCTTTTCCCTTGCTCATATTTACCATGGTGCAGAATATCATTTTTTTTAAGCGGAAAATTTTTAATTATATTTAAAAAGTCGATATTCGAACTGCCCTCACCGAGCAATTTTAAATTTAACCCGGTAATACGGGTGGCCACGCCAAGGTCAAACAACAGGGTGATGGTCTGTTTACCTGTTTCGCCGGTAACATTAATGTCAAGGTTCGTTTGATAATAACCTAAAGCCGTCACCGCTTCCCTGGTTGAACTTTGCACTTGTTGTAAATAACTTTGGCTATTAGCATCCTGAGGTTGTGATAATGCCTTCAAAAAAACAACTATGTTCTCTTTTACATCCTTATTATCAATCCCTTTTATTGAAAAAATAACATCTGCATGAAGGCTTCCATGCACAAGCAGCGCTAACAGTAAAAACAAAAATTTAGGAATTTTCATACAATTAATAATAGTTCTTCCAAGACATACCGAAGGGTATTTTTAATAAAAAGACAGAAAAAAGTGCATGCTCTGCCATATTAATAGGTTTTAAATATTAGGCTGTTCGCCCAATAGGCACCCTACTTACGGACTGATTAATGCATTGGAGATTGTGGCAGAAAAATAAAATAAGGACAGATAAAAACGCCGCTATTTTTCACTATAACGGCGTTTTTTATTTAATAGTGGAGATAAATTATCGGGCTTCTTGCAGTGCTTTGATACGACTTTCTAATGGCGGGTGAGACATAAATAACCCGCCACTGCGTTTCCCTGAAATACCAAATGCCATCATATTACCTTCTAGATGAGAGTCAGAACCTTTTTGTAAGCGCTTTAATGCAGCAATCATTCTATTTTTTCCAACTAATTTAGCGGCACCCGCATCGGCACTAAACTCTCGTTGGCGGGAGTAGTACATTACGATCGTACTTGCCAATACGCCAAAGATCATTTCTAAAACAAACACAATAATATAATAAGAAAACCCACGCCCTTCGGATTCAGAATTATTATTTTTTAGTATATTGTCTATAATATTGCCTAAAACACGCGCAATAAAGATAACAAAGGTATTCACTACACCTTGAAGCAGCGCCATTGTTACCATATCACCATTCGCAATATGACTAACCTCATGAGCTAAAACTGCTTCTGCTTCATCGCGTGTCATGGATTGCAACAAACCAGAACTAACGGCAACTAAGGCTTTATTTTTAGTCATTCCTGTGGCGAAAGCATTCATATCAGGCGCATTATAAACGGCCACTTCAGGGCAACTAATCCCTGCCTTTTTAGCTTGAGCTGCCACGGTATTAACCAGCCAGCGTTCAGTTTCAGTGTTAGGTTGAGTAATGATCACGGCACCAGTACTGCGTTTAGCTATCCACTTTGACATAGCCAAAGAGATAAACGATCCTCCAAAACCGAAAACAGCAGCCAGGAGCAGCAGACCTCCGGTACTACGTGAGTCTAAGCCGGTAAACTTAAAAACCAAACTCAGTACTATACCTAAGACCAGTATGACGGCTAAATTTGTCAGCAAAAATAAAGCGATACGTTTCATAAAAACCTCAAATGGATGGATCAATAAAGACATAATATGGCTATATTTTTCCTTTTCAAGGCTAGATTTAAAATAAATATTAAAATCAAACAATAACGGTTTGCTTGATGAGTCAAAATAATTTATCGTTGTCGATTACATAACTCAAAAGGAAAATAAAATGGCTTTAGCAAGTGCACGTCATATATTAGTAAGTTCTGAAGAAAGCTGTCTCGATATTAAACAACAAATTGAAGCGGGTAGCGATTTCGCTGATCTTGCTAAAAAACATTCTTCATGCCCATCGGGTGCTAAAGGCGGCGCGTTAGGAGAATTCGGACCAGGTATGATGGTGCCAGAATTTGATGCCGTGGTATTTAGTGCAGACGTAGGCTCTGTTCAAGGTCCCGTTAAAACTCAGTTTGGTTACCACTTATTAGAAGTTACAAGTCGTCAAGACTAAGTCTGTCTTATTATTTTTAATCAAATAAGATTTTCTCATTATAAAAAAAGCCTTTTATGAATTCATAAAAGGCTTTTTTGTAGATGTCTCTTTATTAGAAAGTTAAAGCATGGCGGAATCAAGTGCCGATAAGTTTTGTTTTACCGTGCGGCCAACGAATTCTTTGGTGCGTTGATGTTGCGGTTTTTCAAATATCTGTTTTGGCGTTCCCTGCTCGACGATATTACCGCCTTCCATAAAGATAACTCGATTAGCAACTTCTCGCGCAAACTGCATCTCATGGGTAACAATGATCATGGTCTGTTTTTGCACTGCTAATTGTTTCATGACTGCCAACACTTCATCAACCCATTCAGGATCAAGCGATGAGGTGGGTTCATCAAACAGAATCACTTCTCCTTTTGCAGCCATTGCACGCGCAATGCCAACTCGCTGTTGCTGACCACCTGATAATTGCGATGGATATTGGTGAATTTTTTCGCCAAGTCCCACTTGTTGTAAAGTTTTTTCAGCTTGTTTTAAGGCAACTAATTTTGGTTCTTTCCAAACGGTGATCAAACTTTCGGCTACATTTTGCAGTGCGGTTTTATTGGCAAATAAAGAGTAATTTTGAAATACAAAGCTACTTTTTTTCCGCAGATTGGTAATTTGTGCTGCTGTCGCGGTTGCACTGTCAACTTTCGCATCCGCTATCTCAATAACCCCTGAACTTGGGGTTTCCAGATAATTTAAACAGCGTAACAATGTGGATTTCCCGGTACCCGATGGACCGATAATTACCACAATTTCGCCATGTGCGACTTCGAAATCGATCCCGTTTAATACTATGTTATCAGCAAATTTTTTGCTTAGGTTTTGTACTTTAATCATTAGTAAGCTCTGTTCATACGAATTTCAAGATAATGCTGCAGACGTGAGAATATTTCAATAACAGCCCAGTAAATAAGTGCAACGGCTAAAAAACTTTCGAAGTATTTAAAGCTGGATGAGGCTTCCATTTGCGCTTTGGCCATTATTTCAGCCACCCCCAAAGTAAATGCCAAGGAGGTACTTTTGATCATATCAATAAAATAATTCATTAAAGATGGTGTCGCTACTCGAGTAGCTTGCGGCAATATGATTCTGCGCATTGCTTGTAATCGGGTCATTCCAATACTTAAACAAGCTTCCATCTGACTTTTATTAACCCCCATAATGGCGGCGCGAATACTTTCAGCCATATACGCTGAAAAATGTAATGATAAACCAATGATCGCAGCACTAAATGCATCTACCCCTGCAAATATTGGCATTACTTGTGGTAAACCGTAATACAATAAAAAAAGTTGCACTAACAGGGGCGTACCACGAAAAAAGGAAATAAATAAACCCGCAAAGTTGTGCAATACGGGTAATTTAAATACTCGCACTATCGCTAAAATGACAGCAAGTATTATTGCAAAGCAAAAACCCAGAATGGCCATTTCCATGGTGACGCTAAGATATTTAAGTAAAATTGGCAATAGTTCAATAATATATTGAACATCTAATGGCATTTGCATAGGAAATAGCCCGTATTAATATTGAAAAAATAGATAACTGTTCAACTAAGCGACTGAAATTTCAGTCGCTAGGTTGTAGGGTTTATTGAGTTACATCTGAACCTAACCATTTGATAGAAATTTTTGCTAATGTACCGTCATTTCCCATACTTAATAACGCCGCGTTCACTGTGTCTCGAATAGCTAACTGTTCGGGTTTTTTTAAAAATGGCATTGCGTTTTCTATTGTTTCGAAAGGTTTTCCTGCAAGCTTTAAAGGTAAACCCGATTTTTTAATTAAAGCCGCAGAGCCGACGCGATCCATAATAAAAGCATCGGTACGTCCTATAACAACATCCTGTACGAAACCTGTATCATAAGTAATAATATCGATTTCTTGTTTAGGATCCAGAGCACGTAACGTTTCTTCAAAATTACTGCCTAAATTGACAGCTACTTTTTTACCTTTAAGATCAGCCACTGAACTTATATCTTCACGGCCTTTTTTAGTCACAATTTGAACACCATCAACTACATACGGAGTTGTAAAAG
>JBLHWW010000153.1:0-8577 GCA_047629075.1 Psychromonas sp.
ACTGTCGGTGATTATAACGGCTTAACTTTAAGTGAAGTAGGTGTTTTACGTAAACCAGCAGAGCAAGATAGATTAGACTCTTAATCAATCACCGAACAGTTAAATAGACTGTCGGTGATTATAACGGCTTAACTTTAAGTGAAGTAGGTGTTTTACGTAAACCAGCAGAGCAAGATAGATTAGACTCTTAATCAATCACTGAACAGTTAAATAGACTGTCGGTAATTATAACGGTTTAACTTTAAGTTAAGTCGTGTATTACGTAAACCAGCAAAACAAGCTAAATTAGATTCTTAATAAATCACTGAACAGTTAAACATAGGTTCAGTTATTATAACGAGTAGGTATTTAAATGGCAGATAATATAGCCATTACAGTCTTAGGGGCGGGATCATATGGCTCCGCCCTTGCTGTATCTTTGGCAAGAAACGGTCACCCCACCTTGCTTTGGGGACATCAAGAAGATCATATCAAACGGTTACAATCTGAGCGCGAAAACAAAAAGTTTTTGCCAAATATTAAATTTCCAGAACTATTAACAGCGGAAATTAATTTGGAGGTTTGTTTAGCTGCCACTCGCAATATTCTGTTGGTAGTCCCAAGCCATGTTTTTGCACTTGTTTTACAACAAATAAAACCATTTCTTACCCCGCAGCACCGAATTGCCTGGGCGACAAAAGGGTTAGAAGCCAAAACAGGGCGTTTATTGCAGGAAGTGGCTACGGAGATTTTAGGGGAGCATTACCCCTTAGTGGTCATTTCCGGTCCGACTTTTGCGATGGAAGTTGCGAAAGGATTACCGACCGCAGTGGCTGTCGCTGGATCTGAAAGCGAGTTTACTCAGGATGTCGCCGCTCTCTTTCACAATAATAGTAATTTCAGAACCTATATTTCAAATGATTTCACTGCTGTACAACTAGGTGGTGCAGTGAAAAATGTGATTGCAATAGGGGCTGGCCTCGCCGATGGTTTAGGTTTTGGCGCAAATGCCCGTACCGCATTGATTACGCGCGGCTTGGCTGAATTAACGCGTTTGGGTGTCGCGTTAGGCGCTAAACAACCCTCCTTTATGGGCATGGCAGGTCTCGGGGATCTGGTCTTAACTTGTACCGATAATCAATCTCGTAATCGTCGCTTTGGACTTGCTTTGGGGCAGGGCAAAGGGATTAATGAAGCGCAAATTGAAATAGGTCAAGTGGTAGAAGGTTATCGAAATACCGAAGAGGTGTATAACTTGTCGCATCGAGTTGGCATCGAAATGCCTATTTGCGAACAAATTTATTATGTCTTATATCAGGGTAAAGGCGTCAAACAGGCAGCATTCGACTTGTTATCCCGTAGCCCAAAGGATGAGTAAGCTGTACTTGCTTCTTTTGGGAAATACCCTTTTATGGTAAATCAGGTCACTCTATAAAAACAGTTAGTTTATATAGGGTGAAAAATATCACAATATCATTTAGGTGAAAATGCCTCTGTGGCAGATCGTATTTTACTGTGATCTCAGACTTCTCTGACATGTCAGAGAAGTTCAAATGAATGCTTGTTCGAGCTTCTCTCAATTATTAAAGCACCGCGTCCAAAGTTTATAATCATTATTGAAAACACTTTATTTGTATATGCACATGACGGGCAAACTCAGTTAGGTTTTAGATAGCATATGCTGGATCATCAGTTCACCTCAATAAATAAAAAAACTGAGATGCTCAAACGAACATTACGGAGCATTTTACTCCCGTCTAATTTAATCCGTTTGCAAATGGCGCTTAGTTTAAAAACGTTATGCCATATCAACTTAGTTTTAATCGAGGATCTGCGTATATTGTTAAGGAATTATGATTACTGCATTTTTATGTGTGGGGCAGTCTTATGTACTCAGGCTTTCTGTCAATTGTGCTCTTTGGTGTAAGCAAGCGGTTAATTTTTTTAAAATATCAAACCAAGTAAGCGATTGGCTTGAGTCTGTACAATCCTTTCAACTGAACGTATTTCCCCGAGCAGCTCTCCCAGTACTGATAAGTTTTCTGCCTGTACCTCTGCGATAAGATCCCAGTGGCCATTGGTATGGTAAACAGAGAGTATGTCCGGGAAATTTTGCAGCTTTTTTAGTACTCGGACTTCGTCTTTGGCCTCCACTAAAATACTCATCATCACTTTAACAATATCTTCTTCAGCTTAACCGTATAACTATTCTGGTCAAGTCCAACCGTTATAATTTTTCATCGTTAATCGGTATTAGATCACCGAGTATTGTATGAAGTTGTTCATGGTTGTAATAACGGATATATTCTTCAACATCCATTTTCATCATTTCACATGTTAAATGCACAACATTGAATGGCCATTCATTCTTTAAACTGCCAAAAATCGTTCTACAATAACGTTATCTCAACAAGCACCGATACTGCTCATTGAGGTCGTTATTTTATACTTGTTCAGCAATCGACTAAATCGCCCGCTAGTATATTGAGAGCCTCTATCACTATGGAACATTAATCCAGCTTTAGGTTGCCTGATGTTAATCGCCATTTGTAATGCGCGTTCAACTAAATTAACCATCATACGTTTTGAGATAGACCAGCCGACAACCCTGCGGGAGTATAAGTCCATAACAATGGCTAAATACATCCAGCCTTGATTGGTTCTCAAATACGTTACATCACCGGCCCAAACTAAGTTTGCCGGTGTGGGATTGAACTGCTGGTTTAGTACGTTATCAGCAACGCTATCACTATGCTTACGCTTTGTTGTTACTTTATATGCCTTGCATTGGGTCACCACAAGTTTTAGCTTACGCATGATGCTGCGCGTACGGTAACTGCCCACATTAAAACCCGCTCGTCTCAAGTTCTTGCACAACTGACGAGAGCCTAAACTGTCACTACTGCCTTTAAATAGCTGACGCGCCGTATGGTAGATATTCAGATCTTCTTCACTGGCCGTTCAAGCCAATCATAAAATGTACTACGACTCACTTGTAGTACATTACAAAGTAGTTTTATTGGATATCTAGAGCGGCATGCTCGAATATATCGACACTTTACTTCATTTCTTTTGCGAAGAAGGCACTGGCCTTTTTTAGTATTTCTTTCTCCATACGAAGCTGTTTAACTTCTTTTCGCAAGGATAATAACTCAGTCCGTTCATCAGAATTTACCGTTGAATTTACATGATCTTCGGCTTTTTTTTCCCAGCTATAAAGGAGGCTAGTGGTGATACCTAAAGCAGAAGCCGCCTCCTGAACGCTATAACCTTGCTCACTGATTAACGCTAATGCTTCTGTTTTAAATTCACTCGTATAAGTTTTGTATTGACGTGTTGTCTTCATGTTCACCTCGATAGTGGATTGTATTATCCAAAATTAAAGTGTCCAGTACAATTAGACCAGAATAATGCCGTAGTGATAATGGATAGTGCAGGTTGGCATATTTAATCAATGGAATTAGCGTTCGATAACTTAAGTATCATTAAACTACCGCCGTACTCTCCACAACTAAATCCCATAGAACAATTATGGTGTTGGCTAAGGCAATAGCATTTAGCCAACCAATGTTTTAGTGGATATGAAGATATCGTTGATAGTATTTCAGATGCCTGGAATGACTTTCGTTCTACTGAAAAACGGGTTAAAGATATCAGTCATATGTCATGGTTAAATCAGGCCATTTATTTAAGCTGGATGGTATAAGACGATTACCTATCACTTACCTTGCATAAACCCATTCTGCGCTACAACCATTGAAAAAATGCTAATACCAAACGCATTAATAAAGTGATAATATTCACTATTGAAATTCATCCTGACGGCTTTGTAAGCGTAAATTTTTCCTTTAAAGCAAGTGATCATAAACTTAATGCTTTTGGAATTAGGGTAATAAAGCCAAGTTCGATATCTCGCTAATATCTTGATAAAATTACAGCCCGTAGGTTGCGTTTTGCGCACCGATTCCCGCAGCTTGCGGTGAGCACCCTACCAATAACATAATAGCAATTCCATCAATTAACTTATCATGTCGACTCAATCTATCGAACAGAGAGTGTATACTTTCTCTTTAGACCTCTGATTAAAATATTCCACGCTCGGCTATGTTTATTAATAGCAAAGGTATTAATAAAGTGATCATATTTCTTACTCCTATTCCTATTCAAATTCATCCTGACGGCTCTATTAGTGTAAATTTTACTTTGAAGTCAGTGATAGTAAACTCAAATAACCAGGATCTTCATGTTATATCCTTCAACGAACAATTTTATTTAATCTAAAAGTCTGCCGAGCAAGGCATGCGCTGAAAAGTCTAGATAATTTAATTCCTCGACACTTACCCGTAGTAAAGAGTCCAGGAAATGAATAATACTAGAGACAGAGAATCATTGCAGAAACAGTTAATGGGATGTGAGGCTAGCGTTCGTAGTGCAGGAAAACATATATAAAGGCTTCGATTAAGAAGCCTTTATAATACTAATCGGAATAAATATTTAATTAATATTGTTGCTTAAAGTAGAGCATAATACTATTTTGCATTCGCAATAGCCTTGCTATCATGCACTTTTACTGCTCTTTTATTACATAATGTCAGGCTATTTACGGATGAAAATCACTATTATTAGCTTGGTGTTATGACGCTTGTAAAATGTTCAGCATACGACGAAGCGGTTCAGCAGCGCCCCATAATAATTGGTCACCAACCGTAAACGCAGTAACATACTCTGGTCCCATTGCTAATTTTCTAATTCGGCCGACAGGAATAGTTAAAGTACCGGTGACTTTAGCAGGAGAAAGTTCTTCTATGGTGATATCACGTTCATTTGGAATTACTTTAACCCATTCATTATGTGCGCCTAAAATGCGTTCAATTTCAGCAACTGAAATATCTTTTTTCAGTTTCATGGTGATTGCCTGGCTGTGGCAGCGCATTGCACCAATACGGACACATAAACCATCAATCGGCACCTGCTTATCACTTGTACCTAAAATTTTATTTGCTTCAACCTGGGCTTTCCACTCTTCTTTACTTTGACCCGATGGCATAGGAACATCAATCCAGGGAATTAAACTGCCTGCCAAGGGGGCACCAAACTGCTCTGTTGGCAGGGCATCACTGCGGATATGTTCAGCTACTTGCTGATCTATTTCTAAAATCGCAGAAGCTGGATCGGCCATTTTACCGGCAACAGATGCGCTGATAGAGCCCATCTGACTAATCAGTTCGCGCATATTCCGTGCGCCGGCACCCGAAGCTGCCTGGTAGGTATGCGGGGTTACCCATTCGATTAATTCTTCTTCAAATAAACCGCCTAATGCCATTAATAATAATGAAACGGTACAGTTACCACCAACGAAGGTTTTTACGCCGTCTTTAATGCCTTGCTGTATAACATCTTTGTTGACAGGATCTAATGCGATAATACTGTCATCCTGCATCCGTAATGAAGATGCTGCATCAATCCAGTAACCATTCCAGCCCGCAGCGCGCAGTTGTGGGTAGACTTCGTTAGTATAATCACCACCTTGGCAGGTGACTACAATATCCATCTTAGCCAGTTCGTCAATGGCGAATGCATCTTTTAATGTATCACTTGGTTTACCAATCTCTGGTGCTAAAAGACCAACCTGCGAGGTGGTAAAAAATACAGGTTCAATTGTTGCAAAATCGTTTTCATCGCGCATTCTTTGCATAAGCACAGAACCCACCATACCGCGCCAACCAACTAAGCCTACTTTTTTCATGATCTATTAATCCTTTCTGTTAAACAAATAAAAAATGTTGCGGTTAATGATTAACCTGAGCCTTAAATCTACCATTTTCTGCTTTGCTATGGCTAGTATTTTGCATGATCGGGCTTAATAAAAAGGTAAAGTTAATGTTCAATCTGAGCATTTATACTCAAACTACTTAAATCTACATTTTCAAGTAGTTTGAGATTAACTTGATCAATCGTAAATAGTGGGAACAGCTTGGCGCTTGTGTTGGGTGCGCAGGTAAATTGCGATTAGCTTATCTTCAATGTCCTGGGTGACAGCTTTACCCTCTAGGAAATCATCAATTTGATCATAAGTAATCCCTAAAGCATGTTCATCCTGCAGCTGAGGTTTATCTTCTTCCAGATCAGCTGTTGGTGCTTTTTCAATTAATATTGCAGGTGCGCCAAGTTGTGTAGCTAATGCGCGAATCTGACGTTTATTTAAACCGAATAGGGGAGCTAAATCACAAGCCCCATCGCCATGTTTAGTATAAAAACCGGTAATATTTTCTGCACTGTGATCCGTTCCGACAACTAACCCTCCAGTTAATCCTGCAATTTCATATTGTGCGATCATCCGCATCCGCGCTTTAACATTACCCTTAATAAAGTCAATATTGGTATCGCCAGAAAGAGTGACGCTACTTGTTTGGAGTGCTGCTAAGGTGCTTTCATGTATGCCATTGGCGCCATTTTTTATATTAACGGTAGTGACATGTGAAGGTCGAATAAATTGCAAGGCTAATTGTGCCTCATCTTCATCTTTCTGAATCCCATAGGGAAGTCGAACGGCAATAAATTGATATTTTTCCGTATCTGTCAATTGATTTAATTGTTCAACGGCCAGTTGACATAAACGACCAGCGGTACTTGAATCAACACCGCCACTGATACCCAAAACCAGAGTATGACAGTCAGCTTGCTGTAATTTTTCTTTGATAAAATTGATCCGACGTTTAATTTCCATTTCTTCATTGATAGTGACTAAAACACGCATCTCTTGCAATATTTGTTGTTTCATAAAATAGCCTATATTTTAGGGAAAAGTTAAAAATGGGTAATCTCTGTTTACGATTATGATGAAAAACAGTTGATTTTTGTAGTGCTAACGCTAATTTGATCAAACTCTCTGAATAGTTATACTAAATTTTCACGCTTAATTCATTGATAAAATACGTGTATGTCATTTTATTATTCGTTAAAAGTAAAAACTTCGTTAGAATGGTATCTTTAATTTTTTAATTGTTGAGGTTTTCTCTATGTCTTTAAGTGTTGTTATCCTTGCCGCCGGCAAAGGAACTCGTATGCGTTCTGATCTTCCCAAAGTGCTCCATAAAATTGCAGACAAACCTATGGTTCAACATGTGATTGATACGGTTAAAAGTATCGGTTCTGACAGCATTCATCTTATTTATGGTCATGGAGGGCAGCAGCTGCAGGAAAAAATATCCGATGGCAGTCTTAATTGGATCAAACAAGGCGAACAATTAGGCACCGGCCATGCAATGCAAATTGCACTGCCTCATTTTAAAAATGATGAAAAAATTCTCATGGTTTATGGTGATGTGCCATTGCTTTCCGAAAAAACATTAACAGATTTAATTGCGGCACAACCGTCTGGCGGTATTGGATTATTAACCGTTGAACTCGAGAATCCAATGGGTTACGGGCGTATAGAACGCATTAATGGTGAGGTTGCTGGTATCGTTGAGCAAAAAGATGCAACAGCCGCGCAACTTAGCATTAAAGAGGTTAATACCGGTATTCTTGTGGCTAATGCCAATGATTTAAGTCGTTGGCTGCCCGCCTTAAGTAATGAAAATGCAGCTGGCGAATATTATATTACCGATATTATAAAAATGGCGCATTTAGAGGGACGCACTATTTCTGCTGTCCAACCAGAAAGTGCAACTGAAGTTGAAGGTGTTAATACGCGCCTGCAGCTTGCCAATTTAGAGCGTGCTTACCAGCTCAACAAAGCCACTGAACTGCTCCTCAGCGGTGTGATGCTGCGCGACCCCAACCGCTTTGATTTACGCGGAACATTAACCTGTGGTGTGGATGTTGAAATTGATATCAATGTTATTATCCAAGGTCATGTTAATTTGGGTAACGGTGTTGTGATTGGCGCAAACTGTATTCTTATTGATTGTGATATCTCTGATAATGCGGTGATCCAGGCCAACTCAATTATCGAAGCCAGTAGTATTGGCGCCCGTGCCTCTATCGGTCCATTTGCCCGTATTCGTCCTCAAAGCGTGCTTAAAGAAGAGGTGCATGTTGGTAACTTTGTTGAGATTAAAAAATCAACCCTGGGTAATGGTACTAAGTGTGGCCATTTAAGTTATATAGGGGACAGCACGTTAGGTGAAAGGGTTAATATCGGGGCAGGTACTATCACCTGTAATTATGATGGCGCGAACAAATTCCATACTCATATTGGCGATGATGTATTTATCGGATCCGACTGTCAGTTGATCGCACCTGTTACCGTCAATAACGGGGCAACAACGGGTGCCGGTTCAACAATCATGATCGATGTACCGGAGAATGCATTAGCAGTTGGTCGTGCTAAACAGCGTAATATTAATAACTGGAAGCGGCCAACTAAAAAATAAGCCTATTACAGTCAACATTACTGGGGTAAACATTGCTTTACCTCACTTAATTGTTCAATCCCTTCTCTCTCATCTAATTCTTTTACGTGCTTATGTATTTAACTCAGGTAAAAATGAAAAAGAATTAAAATCATTAAAAATTCACCACGCACACTTCATCGCAGTTAATAGAGGAAAACCCTAAGCACTTTTAAATACTTAATGAGATAGATAATAAATA
>JBLHWW010000154.1:0-8416 GCA_047629075.1 Psychromonas sp.
CCCGCCCGTTAAATCATATAAGTGTTTGATTAAATAGTGATTCGCACTGCGAATTGTCTGTGGTTTCATTTAAAGCAGAAGCTTCTAATACTCTACTTTTGGTCATTTTCAATTATCGGATTGCAATATGCTATTACCATGAAAACTTACCTTTAGGATTTAACTTAGTACCGCTTGCTGAAAAATTTCTGCAAGGTAAATTCCGTTCTTTAGTTCTATTTTTCGCGAAGTAACTTAACCTTACTCTTGCGGCATTTGCTTCTACTTCATTGTTTCGCAGTAAATTGTACGTGGCACGTTTAACAAAGTAAGTTGTATTGCCTGTTTTTTGAGTGCGCCATATATCATTTGCGATTTGTTGTGTTGACCATCCATTGTTACATTTATGCCCATTGATCATTATTGCTAGATGATAATGTTGTGCCGGCGCTTTATGTCTTTCCCTAACCCATAAATAACCGATTTTTGATTTATATTTTTGTGCCAGCTTACTTTTAAGTACTTTTATGAAGTCAGACATGACTAAATTATCGCTACTAAATTGTTTAAGGTGAAACTCTAAAAATATAATACATACTTTGGAGTAATAAGATTGCATAGCATCTATTTCTTCAAATCCTCTCTTTAGTATTTTTCTACCTACACCTTGCTTCCCATGAAAAATATTATAAAGTTTGTACTTAAATTTAAAGTAACCGTATCTCTTACGATTTGGATTAAGGGTAATCAGTGCCATATATACTTATATACCTGCTTCTATTTATCCCAAATTACTTGTCCGCATCTTTAAGAAAAAGGTGATAACAACAAAGGGCTCTATCCTATGCTGCTATTGCCTGCTTATGTATATCCTTCTAAGTAATTGTAAATATTAGCCTTAGAATGACTTTGATCTTTTCATAACAGCTGGAATTTCTAAGATTAGAAATTCCATAACAGTGAAATAAAACCGGACAAACAAAAAACACTGCAATAGCACGGTTAGGAATAAGCGATGTAAGTAGTCAAATTGGGACATTTAGAGTTGAAAGAAAGGGCTATGTAATATAGCCCTGATCATTAAGTTTATTTAGCTTGTTTGCTTTTCCAGTTATTTAAGTCCGTTTGAAACCATCCTTCCGTATAGCCACCAGCAGAACGAAGAGGCTCGGGTAGTTTTCCCGATTTAATTCTGCGATAAATAGTACGCCGGGTAACTTTTAATTCTCGTGCTAGCTGCTTTATTTTCACAATGCGAAGATCTTCATCATTGGCAAAGCTTCTTGATGCGTCATAATCCTTGGGATACATTGGCTCGGTACTCCTTCTATACTTGCGGCTGGTTGTTAACCCATTCAAGTAATTCAGAAAGTAGCCACCCTACAGAGCGATTATTCAATTGACGTCTCTTAGGGAATTTCCCCTCTTTTTCAAGTTTCCATGCTTGGGTGCGAAAGATGGATGTAATGTAACGACGATCAGCTTCACGAACGATTCGATCTGGATTAAATAGTTTTCTCATTATTGACCTCAATTGTTTCTGTTTGTGTTTTTCTTGAGGCAATCATGCTTGGAAGTGAGTTATTTGTAGGTAGCCAAAAAAAAGTTTTTTTCGCCACCATGACAAAAGAGGGTAGAAAATTAAGGGGTGGGCTAGAGTAAACTACTCATATTTTTTCTAAGGTTGACCGGATCACTTCTCATTTTTTCAATAAACAGCTCCATGTAATCAGTATTAAATAACTTCTTCTCATAGAATATATTTACCCAACCCTTTATATGCTCGCCATCGAGATCATATTCATTTAATAACTTCGCAACCATAGGGTTTGTTAATGTCCAGCATCTCTCTTGTAGAGCTTCAGTCGGTCCCTGTTCAGTCGTTTCCTCTATTAATTTTGATTTTGGCTTTATTAGGCAGTAAAGAAGTATGTCTAAATACTGAATGGCGTAATGATGCAAGAAAGCACTAAGTGATTTTAATTGCCGTGTTTTTATTACTGCTGGTGGCTCTTCGACTCCCAATTTTTTACGAAGATCATTTATCAGATAAGCAAACTGATGGTTGAGTTCTGCATTGGTGAATTTTTCTAAATCAAGGGATAATAAAACTTGCTTCCTATCTGCTTCTATTGAGCATAAGTATGCATCCTTCGCTACATTTTGATCATAAATGGGCTGTCCATGAAGGGTGATTTGTGAAGTGTCAGCATATTTTTTAGCTTTCGAGTTAGCTAATTCGTACCACTGTAGATATTCTTTTTTGATTGTAGATATTCCTGCCGTTTCCGGGGATTTACTCAACTGTGTGCCAGAAGCGTTAATAATGACAGAGTCACGATTACAAATTTTTTGCCAACGAAGATCAGGCGAGCATTCACCGTTACTGATTAGTGCAAGTTTATATAAGGCTAAGCGTTCTTCTAATTCTAATAGAAATACTTCCACGCTTATATTTTTTAAAATGGAATAATCTCTTTTATTAAACCATTCTGTGAGCTGAATTTTTTCTTTGGGTGGGACTGGTATTGTTCTTGTCATAGTAAGGCCTTAAGAAAATAATTTTGAGGGTTTAAAATTGATTAGCGGCATTAATTTATCTGCAAGCAAATTAAGCGCTTCTTTACGTTCGGGAAGGTAATCATGGCGGTTATAAATCCCCTCTACGCCCTTAAGCTTATGATTGAGACAACGCTCGGCAATATGCCCCTGTACACCAAGAGAGGCTAACAGGCTGCGGCAGGTGCGCCTTAAATCATGAATGGTAAAATGCTCTATGCCAGCATTGCCTAACAAATTTTCATAAGGCTGTTTATTACCATCTACTTTTTTGCCGAATAATTTTGCTAATGCATGATTCAAAGTATCATCGGAAATATAGGCTCGACGTTTACTTGATCTTCTTGATGGGAATAGGTAATCAGAGCCACAAGCCCGCATGTGAAGCTCTTCAAACCATTTAATAGATGCTGGTGGCAGGGGGATTGTTATTGCGACACCGGTTTTATTTTCTGCCGGCATATTCCAAAGCTTGTTTTTAATATCAAAGTCTTGCCATCTTGCCGATATTAACTCACCTTTGCGCACCCCAAGTAATAATAACAAGCTGCATGCCAAGTAATTATCACGAGTGAAAATATCACTATGATCGCTAAATATCTTAAAGACTTTACTTAGTTCCTCGAGGCTAAGTGCTCTACTGCGCCCTTCACTAACACCACCAGCATCCGATTGAGTAAAGGCTTGTGCTGGGTTATAGATAATTAAATTAAGTTTTACGGCATGGCGAAACAATTGCTTGGCATACATTAACGCCTGGTTAGCCGTTGAGCAGCGGCCACTGTCCATGATTCTTTGAATAATCGTTCTTATATCCCGAGGATTAACATCTTGAATAGCTAGCTCACCGATATCTTTTTTAAGTTCTTTACGATAAATACGCAGAGGAATACTCGGATGTTTTAAACGCTTTTCAATATCATTTTTATACCAATCATTAAAAAGATCATCGACATTACGAATAACTTCCTGCTGCTCTCGTTTCCGTGCTGATTTGGGATCGACGCCATTATTAACCTGAGAGCGAATTTCTGCTGCACGTTTCTTAGCCTGTGCAATAGAGCAGTGTGGATAGGCTTCTGGTAATGCGATTTGACTGCGTTTATTAGCAACGGAGTATTTGATTACCCAGGATGGTTTACCTCTGGCTATGCGTAAGTACAGCCCGGTATCAATAGCAAGCATGACCGGCTCGCCTTTTCTGATTAGAGCATCAATCTGTTTATTATTCATGTTGTTATGACCCTAGTGATGACACAGAATTGGTTTTTTGTGTTATTTGATGGTGATACAGCTTTGTGTCATCATCTGTGTCATCACCTTACCATGGGCTGCAGGGAACATACTAGAACCACTGGAAACAACAAAGCCCCGATATACGCGGCTTTGTGTGCTATAATTAACAACCTGAAACGGGCTAAAACATTATTCTATGTTTTGCACCTGCTCACGCATTTGTTCGATTAATACTTTGCACTCTACGGCTGCGGCAGTGATCTCACTGTTAATCACTTTTGAGCCTAGAGTATTTGCTTCACGGTTAAATTCCTGCATCATAAAGTCCAAACGACGTCCTACTGGACCGCCTTTTTTTAATACTTTACGGCTTTCTGAAATATGCGAATCTAAACGATCCAGCTCCTCTGCCACATCGGTTTTCTGTGCCAGTATCACCAGTTCCTGTTCAACACGTGTGCTGTCTAATTCTACTTTGGCATCTTCGAATTTTTTAAGAATACGCGCTTTCTGCCATGCCTGCACGTCTGGCATAAATGCACGTACTTTATTTGCCTGTTCGCCGATAGCGGTTAAACGCTGCTCTATAAATGCCGCCAAATTAGTGCCTTCGGCAGCCCGTGCATCAATAAATTCATGAAGTGTCTGTTCAAAACCGACCATTAGCTCAAGGGTGACGACATCGAGATCCTGCTCAGGTGTCTGCATTACGCCAGGCCAGTTCAGAACATCAATGGCGTTAAAGGTGCCGCTGCCGGCTTTATCCAGTATCCATTGGGTATTTTGGATCACTTGCGCGGCTAATTCCTGATTCATGCTTAATGCATTATTATTGCTGCTGCTTGCTTCAAAACGCAGGCTACATTCGATTTTCCCGCGTTGTACTCGCTTGCGGAAAATATCTTTTAAGTTAACTTCAAGACCGCGAAACTGCTCAGGAAGACGAAAATAGCTCTCTAAATAACGCTGGTTAACTGAGCGAATCTCCCACACCGCAGTACCCCAATCACCTTTGAATTGTTTGCGTGCAAATGCTGTCATACTGTAGATCATAATTACCTCTCTGAATTTGAATAAACAGTATAACTGAGTGATCCATAAAGATGCTACGATAACCTGTTGAGGATCTTATTTAAGCAGATAATGGTTAATAACGGTGATACTTTTAATCACTATCAGTATTGATAAATATAAATTTTCAGGAAATTTTAATGAATAAAGAGATCCCTTGTCATCTTGTTGCGGGTTTTTTAGGCTCGGGTAAAACAACTTTTATCAAACAGTTATTAACTTATAAACCGGTCGATCAAAAATGGGCGGTATTAGTGAATGAATCGGGCAATAACCCGTATTCCGATCAATATGAGAAAACAAATAATATATTTGTGAGTGAGGTTTATGGCGGTTGTTTATGCTGCAGTGCGGGCATGCCGTTTCGAGTGGCGCTAAATAATTTAATAAAACAGGTCAGACCCGACAGGTTGTTTATAGAGCCATCGGGTGCCGGGCATTTGAGTAATATTAAGCAGTTGCTGCAGGGGCCTTTTTACCAACAAGTTATACAGATTAAACCCGTTATTTGTATTTTATCCGAGCAGCAATTATTAAATGACAAATATGCTGACAATGAAGGATATCAGGCATTGGCAGCTCAAGCCGATAAACTTTGTATTAAAAGCAGACTAAGCTGTGATCTGGCGAGAAAAATGGCTGATAACTATGCACAGCCACTCTATCTCTTACAGGGGACAAAAGCAGATTTAGATTTTATTGAATTGCTTTAATCTCTAGCGAGCTAAAGTGATAGCCAGTGATGTTTTTGTTCTGGCAAAATTGTTGCAATTTTTTCTGAATCTCTAATACAGTATCGATCGAATATGGTGCTTTATGCTCGGTACCCCAAACAACCCCGGGCCAGCATGGATCTGTGGTGGTACGGGCAATTATATGAAGATGCATTTGCGCGACTATATTGCCAATACTGGCCACATTTAATTTATCGCAAGCAAAGTGTTGGGTGATAAATTCACTGATAATATTGCTTTGTTGAGTCAGTTTTTGCTGCTCCTGCCCCGTTAATCGGTAGAGCTCTGTTTGAGTGGTATTAGGGACAATAACCATCCACAGGAAATAGCGGTTATTGAGTAATAACCATAAACAATCTTCACTCTCAGCTAATCTATAACAGTCTTTTTGTAGGTTTTGATCTAATTCAATGCTCATTTTCTTCCCCTTTAAACGGTTCCTCACCGATTGTAGTCAAATACTATGTATTAGTAGCAGCTTAATTTTATCACCGCATAAGCCTTATTCTTTGCCAAGTATACTCGGATCCCATTGAATTTTAGTGTTATAGAAAAATCATTTACATTATGTCTGCTAAGAAAAGGATTTTAAAATCAATGATTCACTTCTCTAAAGTTGCTAGACTCACTTCTTTGATCCGTTGTAATTGGATAAGATGATTGGAAAGCACAGAGCATTTGATATTTGTAGCTCTTGCTATTATTTATAACACAAGGAAATCACGATGAAGTTTAGCCCGTGCACTGATAATTGCACTAAAGATGGTACGCATTGTAAAGGATGCGGGCGCAGCCATCAGGAAATTCAATCAATGTCTGCCATTGGTGCGCAACTACTTAATCACCTGATTGAATATGATTATGATGATCCGGAGGTATTCGTCGATATTGTCAGTAATAAGGCAGTACAGCGGCTTTTAAAGCATCAACAAAAAAAGTGTAAATAATATGGCTAAAAATAATCCAAAAACGATTTCTCCAGAAACACAAAATGAAGCAATGCAGTTTGCCAAAAAGACCAATAAGCCTGGGCAAAGCAAAGAGCAAACGCGGTTAATCGCCTTAGGTATTCAAAAAGGTATCGCTGAATATAAAAAAAATGTTAAAAGTAAACAGCGTGAAGCCGATAAAGCCAGTAAAAAAAGAAAAAGTCAGCAAACACTCACAACAGAAGAAGTACAATCACCCGTTGTCACAAAGTCCCGTTATAATATTTCACCTTGGGTATTGTTGCTGCTTAGTTGGGCAGCGATGGCTGTCTATTTTATAACAAAAGCTAACTAACAGACGTTGTTAAAAAATCAATTAGATTCTACAGATACAATTTATACTAGAAATAGTAAGGAAATTAAAATGGTCACAGTTATCGTAAATGGTGCAAAAGGGCGTATGGGCAGTGAAGCTGTTAATGCGATAAGTAACGACCCAGAACTGCAATTGGTTGGAAAATGTGATGTTGGAGATGACTTAACCCGGCTTATTATGGAGTCTGGTGCACAGGTGGTGGTTGATTTGACTGCCGCTTCTGCCGGTTTTAATAATACCAAAACTATTTTAAATGCAGGTGCCCGGCCTGTTATTGGTACAAGTGGCTTTCAAGTTGAGCAGGTGAAAGAACTACAGACATTAGCGATGGAGAAAAATTTGGGTGGTTTAATCGCTCCTAATTTCTCGGTGGGCGCTGTATTGATGATGAAATTTGCTGCTGAAGCAGCCAAATATTTACCCGATGCTGAAATTATCGAGGCGCACAGTACGCAAAAAGAAGAGAGCCCTTCCGGCACTGGTATTCGCACCGCAGAGTTAATTGCACAAGCGCGCATTAAAAACGCGACTGCTTTTAATGATAAAGAGCTAATCAAGGGCGCTCGCGGAGCCGAATTACATGGTGTGAAACTACATTCTATCCGCTTACCCGGAGTAGTTGCACAACAAACAGTTTTCTTTGGCGGTTTGAGTGAAACCTTAAAGATTGAGCATAACTCGGTACATAGAGAGTCATTTATGCCGGGTATTTGTCTGGCCTGTAAGCAGGTCGTAAAACGTCATGAATTAGTTTATGGCTTAGAGCATTTGATGGATTAGTTTATTGTGACTTTATTTTATTGGAGTATTTGCGGCTTTATTTCAGTAAAATAATTGCAGTTAATACACGGAAAAAGCGTTATAAATTGAATTTTTATCATTATTGTCGATCCTATCAACCAGATATGCCCTTTAATAAGGGAGATAACCACGGTTATTTCCCCAAATAGAGTTAAAAGTGACTTTAAAGCAACAGTTTAGAAACTTTTATCTATTTCGCCGCAGTAAAATACTCAAGCTTGAAACCGCTTTTTATCGACTTTTCAGTAATACAAAAAATTTAGAAAAGCATAAACTCGCAAAAGATAAAGTAAAACATATTATCCTGATTCGTCATAATAAAGGTATTGGCAATATCTACTTTTTATTACCTTTTGTCGGCCAGATTCGTGCCGCTTATCGCAATGTGCGCATTGATATGATGCTCAATGAACCATGAAAAAGTAATATTTTTAATCATTTAGGTATCAATCAGTTCTATTATTCCCACTTTTCAGGGGATTTTTAAGTTTTTAAAAATGCTCAAAGAAGTAAAAAATCACTTACGATATGATTTTGTTGCCTCGAACTTCCGGTTATAACAGCACTCTTAGATGGGCGAAATAAAGTTTCCAGCGATCATCCCTGCATAATCTAATTTGTAGGCACGCCCTCCGTATAGAGAGCCGAAGGAAGCATTCTGCTCTTGGTCCTTTATCTATTTTGGAAGGACTAGGTTATAACCTTGTTGAGCCTCTTTTGCACACCTTGGA
>JBLHWW010000155.1:0-8276 GCA_047629075.1 Psychromonas sp.
GATGTTGATATTGAAATTTGCAAGCCGTGAGGTGGCGCGGTCAAAGTAATAGTCAATATTGTGAAGAACAGGACGTTATGAATAAAACTAACCACGAAGTTCGAATTGATTTTAGCCAGCGAGTGCCTTCGGACTTAAGTTTGCATTATAGGCTCATGACCTAATTTCATTATCTGCTTCAATTATCTGGGTTGGATCATTAGATTGTGTACGGGGACTTCTATAGGAGTCTTTACTCTGTGCAGCGCCTCTGTGGTGGTAATTTTAAGTTTGTGACAAACAACATTTCATCATAAAAATGAATAGGATTATTTAAGTCCGAAGATACTAGACTGATTACCTCTTTAGTTCTTTGGTATTAATATCAGCTTTACTGTTTTCTGGATTAAGATTTATAGAACCTATCACCATCAGATCTTAGCTGCACAATCTTCACTGAATAAAAATCCCAAATAACGGTAAATATCAGATCAGCCTATTTTCCCCTAATCATCTGCTCTTTGAACTGAGACGTAGAATTCATCGCAGATTTCTGAACTTGTTGGCAATACTAGCGCAATTGGAGGGGCTGTCTTTATAATCTGCGGCACAAAGATTGATCTGTGGGTGTCTGGTTTTTTTTAAGTGATCCATTATGTGCCCCGGAATGGGGTGATTTTAAATTATTTCCGTATCAGCTAGCGGCAGTGGCTTTCAGAAAATTATCTAAACTGTTTTTTAAAAAAGCAAAGCTTTGGGTGCCTCTGTTTTTTTTTGGGTATACAATAGTCTTTCTCAACGGGGTGCTTTAAAAAGCTGAGATGATTAAACCCGTATACCTGAACCAGATAATGCTGGCGTAGGAATTGAGCTTATCAGTGTTATTTTTATGATCTGTCTCTCAATCCTATGCTTTCAAACTAAAAATGGAGCGCATAGTGAAAAAAATCATTCCTTTAATGGCCTTGTCGGTCATCATTTCAATGCCGGTATTGGCTGATAAACTGGTCGTTTATACCTATGACTCCTTTGCTTCCGATTGGGGACCCGGCCCTAAAGTTAAACAGGCATTCGAAAAAAACTGCGCCTGCAGTCTGGAATTTGTTGCATTGGACGATGGTGTTTCAATTTTAAATCGATTGCGCTTAGAAGGGGAAAATACTAAAGCAGATGTATTACTGGGACTCGACAATAATTTAATGACTGAAGCACAAAAGACGGGACTATTAGCAAAGCACAAGGTTGATACGAGTAAAGTGATCCTCGCCGATGGTTGGTCGAATAAAACCTTTGTGCCCTTTGATTATGGTTATTTTTCCTTTGTTTATAATAAAGAAACCCTATTAAATCCTCCTAAAAGTCTAAAAGAATTAGTTGAGCAACGTCAAGATATTAACGTTATCTACCAAGATCCCCGCACCTCGACGCCAGGTCTGGGGTTAATGTTATGGATGAAATGGGTTTATGGTGATCAAGCCGATGATGCATGGAAGAAACTTGCGCAAAAAACCGTGACTGTGACTAAGGGGTGGTCTGAAGCCTATAGTATGTTCTTAAAAGGGGAGGCCGATATGGTACTTTCTTATTCAACGTCCCCCGCTTATCATATTATTGCTGAAGGAAAAAATATGTATGCTGCGGCCAATTTTTCTGAAGGTAATTACACGCAAGTGGAGGTTGCAGCAAAAGTTAAAAGCAGTAAAAATGAAAAACTTGCAGACGAGTTTTTGGCATTTATTGTCAGTGATGAATTCCAGTCACTGATGCCTACCGGGAATTGGATGTATCCTGTTACCGATGTGGCGCTTCCTGAAGGGTTTGAAAAATTAACTATCCCCTCAAAGTCTTTTTCATTTACAGCAGAGCAGGTCGATAATAATAGAAAAACATGGATAAGAGAGTGGCAGAGCTCTTTAATTTATTAAATATTCGCTCACTGTGCCTGCAAAGTCTTATACTTTACCCGGTTTAATTATTGCTGGGTTTATCTGTCTTTTTGTTGCGGCTTCTGTCTCTGCTTTGTTATTTTACTCGCCCGGTTTTAACCCCGCTTTATTATGGCAAGACGCCTATTACCGTCACGTTACAAAATTTAGCTTCTATCAAGCATTTCTATCAACAATATTAAGCGTTGGCCTGGCGATCCCTGTGGCTCATGCGTTTTCTCGTCGTCACTTTTTTGGCAAGTCTTTTTTACTTAAATTATTTGCGACAACCCTAGTTTTGCCGGTATTAGTGGGGGTTTTTGGGTTGTTATCTGTCTATGGCAACAGTGGTTTGATAGCACAATTACTGGCAATGATCGATCAAAAACTACCATTTTCTATTTACGGCTTAAACGGCATACTCTTAGCGCATGTTTTTTTTAATTTACCCTTTGCAGCGCGTTTGCTGTTGCAGTCTTTACACTCTATTCCCAGTGAGCACCACCAGTTATCATCACATCTTGGCATCTCTCATTGGAATAAATTTAAATTAATCGAATGGCCCTGTTTACGCCAACAGTTACCGCACGTTTGCGGATTGGTCTTTATGCTTTGTTTTACCAGCTTTGCGACGGTGATGGCCCTGGGAGGCGGACCAAAAGCGACTACTATTGAGCTGGCTATTTATCAGGCTATTAAGTTTGATTTTGATTTACAAGCGGGGGCCCTATTAGCACTGTGGCAAATATTACTTTGCGGCAGCCTGGCAATAGGAATCCAGCGTTTTTCGCGGCCGGTGCCTCTTTCCAACACGGCAGGTAAACAAAGCTTGTATTTATTTAATGATAATAGGGCAGCAAAAATTTGGGATTCGTTGTGGATAAGTCTGGTACTTTTTCTGGTTATTCCTCCCTTACTGATGATTGTGATCAACGGTCTTAATGCAAAATTTATGAGTGTGATCAGTTCGCCTTCATTTTGGGATGCACTGCAAAATTCATTTTTAGTGGCAATTTTTGCCGCTTTTATTGCGCTGTTTGCGGGATTTTTTATGCTGCTTACCAGCCGCTCCTGGCGATTAGTCGGCATTGATTTTAAAGCTGATCAGTTAGAATTAATTGCCACTATCATCTTAGTGACACCGGGTCTGGTTATTAGTACAGGTTTGTTTCTATTGCTCAGAAATATAACCGATGTATTTACTTTTGCCATTGTCATCGTTATTGCCGTGAATGCCTTGATGGCTTTACCCTATGTGATTAAAACGCTTGCCCAACCTATGTTACAAGTTGCTCAGCAATATGACCGGTTATGTGAAAGTTTAGGTGTTTTTGGATTTTCACGTTTTTATCTGATTGAATGGCGCGCTATAAAGCGGCCAATTATTCATGCTTTTTCCATTAGTTTTGTGTTGTCTATGGGGGATCTCAGTGCAATTGCACTGTTTGGCAGTCAAGATTTGAGAACCTTACCTCTGTATTTATTACAATTATTGGGCAGTTATCAGATGGAGTCGGCTGCGGTTGTGTCTCTGTTTTTATTTATTTTGAGTATTGGCATCTTCAGTGTCGTAGAGCAGATCAGCAGTCAAAATAAGACATATTAACTATTTAATCGAAATCTGATGATGTTATACCCATGATACTTCAAGATGCAAAGTCAGCAAGGAAAATTGTGCTGAGATGCTCGGCATAAAATTGAAGTACCGTTATTCTACGTAGCGATTTTATCACAACGCAGATTGGCACAATTTACCTTGCCCTACGGGGTGCAAGGTCGAAAACCCGCACGGCGTTGCAGCAATCGAAAAGGGAATAACTATTTAAGATGTAAATGGTTACATTTACATCTACCGCTAGAGTATTAACGTAGTTAATCGCTCGAAAGGTCATATTGCGCCTTGCTCTGATCGAAGACCTTGCGCCTGACAAAGCATCTTGAAGTAACATGGGTATATGCATACTCATTAATTTACTTTTGATAAGATTTTTAAAATAATGACTTAAGGTAAATATGATTAACTTTGTTAATGTTAAATATCACTATCGGCAGGAGGAATTTAGTTTTGATGTGGAAATCCCTCCGGGCGCTATTGTCGCCATTTTGGGGGCAAGTGGTGCAGGTAAAAGTACCCTGTTAAATTTAGCAGCGGGTTTTATTCATCCACGTAGTGGCGATGTTTTTATGGACGGGAAATCTGTTGTGGATGTTGAACCGCATCTACGGCCTATGGCTATGTTATTTCAAGAAAATAATTTATTCGCGCATTTATCTGTTGCAGATAATATTGGCTTAGGCTTGCACCCAGGTCTTAAGTTAAGTAGCGCAGATCGTGAAAAAGTACAGAATATTGCTAAACAAGTTGGAATAGATAAACTTTTATCGCGTTTTCCAGAGCAAATATCTGGAGGGCAAAAACAGCGTGTCGCGTTGGCGCGATGTTTTGTCCAAAATAAATCCCTGTTATTACTCGATGAACCTTTTTCTGCTCTGGATCCTGTTTTACGTGAAGAGATGTTAACTATTGTGAAAGATTTATCTGCTACAAAAAATGTAACGGTTTTAATGGTCACTCACCATATATCCGATGCTATCAATGTGGCATCACATTATCTCTTTGTAAATAATGGCGCTATAAGCACTATTGATGAAATCTCTGTACTTACGGGCAGCCACCAAAATGATAGTTTAAAAAAATTCCTGCAGGCCGGTTTACCTTCGTAGTTAGGCATTTATAAATTTTACTGTTAAAAAAACCGCAATTAAGCGGTTATAGCTTTGATTTATTTCAAGGACTTAAATGTTTTAGTTGTAAGTGTCTAATTTTGGACACAAGCTATGTCACACATTCAGTATACTATCAGACGGAATGAAACTTACCATTTCAATCATCGAATAAGCAGCAAAGTTTACCGTAAAAGCTTAAAAACTGATTCACCAGCCATAGCACGTAAAAGGGTTAGTGATACAATCTGCTTCATAAAAAAAATAAAATCAGTGGGTAGGGATGTGATGAAGGAAGATGTAGACCAATTTATTGATATGCTTATCTCTAATAAAGTTAATGAAGTTGCTCGGATAGGCAAGGCAATGACAGAACCCTTATCGCCCACAGCTAATACTTACTTTATTAACTGGTTCCGTTCCACGGACAATATTCGATATAATCAATACAATTATGACCAACATTATTGGGGTGGTCTTGGTTCACCTCGGCCAGAGTATTCAACATATACTGACTGGCTCTCAGAAAAAATGGAGGAAAAAGGGAAATACGATTCTTTGTATCGTGCTCTTTCTCGATCTGAGGAATGCCCTGAAAGAGAAGATGAACATGGAATTCCAACTGTTGCAGTACTAGATGAAGACGGCGATTTTTACGATGACTTTCAATTCCCAACAATTCATTCCGAGCGTTACTCTCATTTAGATAAAATAGCCTCTAAACATGCTGAGAATATAGCCGAAGCACACAGGAATGATAGACCTGTACGCCTTAGGATGGAGTTAGAGGAACTGAAAAAGAAATTTGCTCAGTTCCTTCCTATACCTCCTCCTAAGGTTAATCAATTAGGGGGATATCTATCGCCAGCCCCCTTGTTTGAAGATATATGGGAAGGTTTGAACGATTACTTAACGAATAAAAGTATCAAAAAAGGCACAATTAGTAATAAATCTGGTGCTTATCAAGACCTAATTCCTTGTTTTACAGGTATATATCTCGATCAGATTACCTTTGAAGATGTTGAATCTGCATGGCAAATCCTTTCTAACTCCCCCAGAATCACAAAGGATTTATCAGAAAAATACGGTTTTGAAGGTAAAACTAGAGAGGAAAAAAGGAAGTTGAGATGGGAAGGAATGGCTAATGGTGATATCGAAGAAGTGGAAATAGTGGATATGCTTAAAAGTTCAAGTCTTACAGATAAAAAAGGACTTTTTGCAGATATCTTTAAATGGGCACGGCGTAAAAACTACATAGTTTCAAACCCTTTGGATTTAGCCGAACTAGATACTAAAAGGGAACGTAAAACACAAAGGGTAGCTTTACCTATAAAGTATGCCAATCAAATCATAACGTACTGTTTTAAGCATTTAGAAGACCCTCACTCCTTCCCTATCTTAATTATGGCCTACCACGGTATGCGAAATTCAGAAGTGGCTACGCTTATTAAGGAACAGCTGGTTTACGATGAAGAGTCTAAGGTTTATTACATTAATATTACTAAAGGTAAAACCAATAGTAGTCCTCGTAAGATTCCCCTCCATAAAGCTTTACGTAGGATAGGTTTTATAGAGTATGTTGATACCATAAAAGAGGGAGAAAATATATTTTCTGTAACAAGTGCTCAGCTTACCAATTATTATTTTAAGAAAATTCGTCCAATGTTTAGTATTCCAGCTAAAAATGAGGCAGGTGAGCTTCTAAATCTTTATAGCTTTAGACATAACGTGATTTCACAATTCGGTGAGTTGAGTAGCGAGTATAAATACAAACTCTTTGGTCATGCGGATAACGGAACTAATACAACTCAAAATTATACACATGTGTTTTTTAAAAGAGCACAAGAGTTAATAAATCAGATTACTTATGAAATCTGAGGATTGTTAACACTAGTGGGTGATTACATTTGAACTATTGTTCTATTGCCCACTTATTAACTAAATTGCCGAAGCAGTAGCAAGTTGATTTAATTTTAAAAATAAGCCAATCATACTTTCTTGGAGTTGTTATGTTGTTGGTCATATCAATACCTCTATTTTCCTTTGACTTGGTCATATTTAAGTGATTAAATTATAAAAATATAATTTAAAAATCAAAAAGAGAGGTGCTGTGGATACTTTTAAGGTCATAAACAATGGAACTGTTAACTGGCTTAAAACTGGAAACGAGTGCTTTTTTTCAGCTGATTACATTAGCACAGTTGGGGCCAAAGAAAAAAATATCCCATTTAGTGAAATTGAAACGCTTCAAAAAGATGAAGGAGTTGGTAAAAATGTCTTTTTTACCCTATCTCTGAGTGATAATACTTATTTTCGAGGTCAAGCAAATATTCAGGATTATACAAAGCTATATGTAAACTATACAGCCTCAGCATCTCCACAATATATCAAGCTCCCCACAAAAAAAGTGGTGAAAGGTATAAAAAAAGAATTAATAATTATATGTTCGTTTCTGTTTCTAGTTGTAATTTTGTTTTCAGGAAAAGGCTCTGACGCTTCTAAAGCAAAAACTGCGACAGCAAAGGAACAAAATCTAGCTAACAACTCGGAGTTTGTGGGATTAGCTAAAGCTCTTATTATAGGTAATGGCTATTTATGCTATGACTTGCACAAAGTAATACAAAGGGGCTGGGATGGTAGTTATTATGTAGTTTGTGATAATTATACTCGGCAGTATATTATTAAAGAAAACGTTAATACTGGCAACTGGATTGTTACACCTGAATAATTAGTAGCCCTCCTTTCGAGAGCATCAACAATAAAAGTGATGCTCTCACTATATAAAACTCCCACCTTCACTTCTTTTTAGTTAAACAAACCGCAATTCTAATTAATTGATATATAAGAAAATAAAAAATAAATTCAATATTAGTTACAGCTACATTAGAGAAGACTTCTTAAAATTGGTATACTAACATACCGCATTATGTTAGGAGTACAAAAAAAATGAAACTCAACCTATATAAAACCCCCGAAAAAGCCGCTGTCCACGTGTACGCCCATTCACTACAGGCAGCTCCCAATACTATCGCCATGATAACTTGTTTTCTTTCTGGAATGACCATTCAGCAAACTAGTAGTACTTTAGACATTCCGTATGCCTCTGTAGGCCAAGCAAGGTACCGATTTAGAGAGCTTATCTCCGCTTACTTGAAGCAGGGCAGCATATACTTACCATCATATTACTAATAAGGAAAAAACCAAATGACCAAGACTAAGGCAACTACACCATTAATTTCTAAGTACATGACCGACCACCAGTACCTTTTTGCAGTAGATACAGAAGTTTTAGCTAAAAAGATGAGCAATGCGCAAATTCAGTATGAGTACGTAGGGTCAAAGGTTAATAATCATTACAAGGCATTATTCTTAGTATTAGAGGATGCAATAAAACTAAGCTCTCAAGGGTACGAGCTTATAACTAAAAGCTGCAATATGTTACGTGATGGCACATTCACTGTTGTATATAACAAGCCTGCTGCACTGCAATCTAAAGAGCTAAAAGAGAAATTAGCAGTGGTGAATAGTAGCTATTTAGAATCACTTGAAGTAATAAAACAAGGCGTTTTAAACGACCTAACTGCTAACATCCGAGCAGAAAAAGAGGCAGAAATACTAGAGAAGGCACAACAAGATAAGCGAGCAATG
>JBLHWW010000156.1:0-8242 GCA_047629075.1 Psychromonas sp.
AGGCTATTTTATAAATGTTATTGACCATAAATGGCGTGACTATCATAGATGAAACCGCCACTAAAATTAAGAAACTACCCAATTCAGGGCTGATAATTTCTTGGCTGATGGCAATCGAGAAAATAGCAAAAGAAAACTCACCTACTTGGCAAAGTGCAATGGCGGATTTAAGTGAATCACTTTTGTTGGATTTTTTGCGAATTAGAAAATAGATAATCAGCCCTTTTATTAACATAGTAAAAGCTAATACCGCAAACACTAAATGTAAATTACTGGCGAAATAAAAAATGTCAATTTTGGTGCCGATAGAAAAGAAAAATGCGCCTAACAAGAGGTCTTTATAAGAGGCGATATCTGACTCTACTTTGACATGATAAGTGCTTCCGGCAATGATCATACCGGCAATAAAGGAGCCTAACGAGTAGGTAAATCCCATTTGGTGCGCGAGCAGTGACGCGCCGATCACAATGGTTAATACCGAGGCTAAAAATAGTTCATCCAATCTGGCGGTGCTGGAAAAATGCAGTAGCCATTCGATTATTTTTTTGCCTAATGTAAACATAAAAACAATGACTAAGGTCGCTGATATTGCGGTTTTAAATAACACATCGGCAATTGACAAAGTATCATTGGCTAAAAAACTAATCAGCAATAAAATAGGGATAACGGCTAAGTCTTGAAAGACTAAGATAGCAACGGATTTGGTACCATAAGGAGTGATAATATCTTTGGATTTTTTTAAATAAGTTAACACTATTGCCGTGGAGGATAAGCTAAAAGCTAGGGCAATAATAATTGAGGACGTGCTGTCAATATTAAACAGGTAGTATGAAAGCAGAAAAATAATCACTGAGCTTAAAGCGACTTGTATAAAACCATTAAGCAAAATGATCTCTTTCATTTTATTTAATTTAGAAAAAGACAACTCTAAGCCGATGGTGAACATTAAAAAAACGATGCCAAATTCACCGATAAGCTCTAATGCGTTAAGGTCTTCACTGCCATTAAAGTCAAAAATATTACTGATAATAGTACCGGTAATAATGTAACCAATAATATGTGATACGGAGAATTTTTTTAGCACAATATTTAATATGCTAGCAATTGCTAATGAAATGAAGATGATAATAAGAATAGAGTCCATTTTTTCTCTCTTAGCTACAAATAATAAGTGGTAATGGTTCTTGTAAAAGGAGCAAAAACCATACCGAACAATGTAAATGTTAATATAAATTGAATTTTGTGATTTTGGTAAGGATGATTATCTGCAATAGTCCCTAAACAGGTAGCGCTGATTATATTCTGAATCTTACAAAAAAATTAAGTTAAATAAGTAAGTGGTGTTTTTTTAACTTAATTCTAATCATTTAACGCTGTTTCATTTTGTGCTGCTCAACCTCGTAATCCTATCCATTACAAGGTGTTATGACAATGTTTAAATAACTGTAATCTCAATATTTATAAAGCGTTAACTATAGATAAAAATGCTGACAACTTTATTTTACAGTCCTTTGAAAATTATGATTGCAGGAAGTAATCACAGCGATTCAGTGTAGATTTAACGCATTAAGCGATAAAAAGGTGATAGATAATGATCCAAAAAAGTCAATTAGTGACTCATAATGGTTCGTTCCATGCTGAGCAAGTGACTGTGCTGGCCTTGTTAGCAGTTTATAAAGTAGTTAACTACGATCAACTTGAAATAATCCGTACGCGTAATCTGGCACTGATTAATCAAGCTGATATTTTTTTAGATGTGAGCGGGATCGATGAAACTTAAAGGCGCCGTTTTGATCATCATCAAACCAAATATGGACAGTTTTCAAGTGCCGGAATGCTATGGCAGTGGATTAAACAGATAACGGGAGAGGAGCACTAAAATAATTTTTTTGTACAAGCTGTTGATAAACATAATTGCGCTATAGATAAAATGTCTGGTTTTTCATTTGTAGTGATTAAACTTCGACTGGAAAAGGGAGCAGGTTGCTTCCCTTTTTTTAACCTAATTCAATTTTACAATAATAGCCGCTCGGTTAGCTTTATTCTTGGCTTCTGTGTCGTAATCACCAAACTTTAAAGGTTGACCAGTCTGTTAATGTACTAATTGTAGAGGCGCTTTCAGGGGCAATATATCCTAGTGCAATAATTGCAGCTAACATCATCAGTGTCGCACTTTTATTTCTAAAGTCCGCTATTTTTAAGGCTGTACCAAAAGAACGTTTCACCCTGAGATTAGATAGCTCAACACTGTATATTTCATCTAAAAGTAAATGGACTAGTCCGCCAAAGAGAATAAATCCTCCCGACAGCCAAGCATAGAGGCTAGATTCAGTTAAATAATGGTCATTAAATATCCAAGTGATCTGAATTGTTAAGAGCGCACACAAGACTAAAAATAACAGTGAATGACAACTGCCGCGATGCACCGTTATTTTTTCAAATAGGGGTCTTATTAACCATTTTAATATTCCATAAACACCCAAAGGTATCGCCAGTAACTCCACAAAATGAATCTCTCTAAAGTGCTCTCCAGTAATGTAGTGCAGCACTATTAATAGGGCAACAGAAGAAAAAATATTAAAAATTATATCAAGTGATGTTGAGTTGTCGGCATCGATGTCTGGTAATAATCCCCCGACGGTCCCTAAGCACCACAGCCACAATGCACCGTTAATGTTTATATGTTCTGCTGATAATAGTACTGCAGAGGCGAGACCTGTTGATATAGCGGCTACGTTGAAATGAGTATTGAAATTTGCCATTGCTTCTCTTAGATAGAATATTCAAACAGCATTCTACCTGTATTTTATATGATGTGTGACATAGGGTTACATATTGTTAACCTTTTTATTACTGTTTTTTTTATCCACCGTGAAAGAAGCTCGAGATTAAAAGATTAGCAGGGTGATAGGCGATCATATCTAACTCGATTGCGCCGTTTTAAATTTTAAACATGGCATGGTAAAGCCACAATAAAAAACAGCTCAATCAAGCTTAAGGCATTACCTTGAATAGAGGGGCTAGGGGCTGTTTAAAATGCAGATTAGCCAGAGAGAACAGCGTGCTTAGTCTTGAATTAATGTGACCCATTTAACCTGCATCCTAATAGATCACTTAATGCGAGGGAGAAGCATTAAGATAGCAATGAAATTCAATATTATCTTGATGTTTAACTTTATATTTTGATCTAAAAGTTGTTTGAATAGTACGTGTATTCAATTACATAAAAGAGGATAAATATCAGATTTATTAGTCACATAATCGCAAATATTGCTTCAATATGTCTAGATATATTAGATTAATTAAGGCATGATTTGTCACTCACTTAATGTGAGTTAATAATATAATTTAAAAAGAAGAACACTTAGCTGGCAAAATTGTAAACATATTACATAATTAGTCAGAGTGCATAAAAATGTATATTGGTGTTACCCTAACTCAATAAAAGAGGTTTTCTATGAACAAAAAATTACTGATTACTGGTGCTGTAGCATCAATCGTTTTACTTGCTGGTTGTTCAAATCACGATGAAATAGAAACAAGTATGGCTAACCTTACTAACCAAGTAAGTGAATTATCAGATAAAGTTGATATGATAGCTGACGACCAAGCATCTATGAAAGCTGATTTAGCAACTGTTGCTAGCGAAGCAGAACGTGCAAACTCACGTATTGATAATATTGCTACAACTTACAAAAAATAATACGTAAAAAATAATAAAAAAAGAGGGTGTTAACACCCTCTTTTTTATTATTCAGACTCTATGACCACTGGTATTCCTTGATGTAATAACAATGCTTCTGTCATCTGATCGTTATCAACTACTTCTTTATTATTAAATTTAATCACTTCCTTTGTCCAATATAAACTAAATTGCGTGTCATCATCACTTCTCGATATTGGCGAATGAACCTCAAGTATTTTTTGACCATTTGGCTCTAATGATACCTTAATCGGTTCATTGATTATTTGGACGGATTCGTTGTTCTCCACCTGCTCAAATAACCAACTAATGTCATCTGGATTCAAACGAATGCAACCCGCACTGACCCGCATGCCAATGCCAAAATCTTTATTGGTACCGTGGATCAAATATTCATGGTTTCCATAGGCGAGTTGCAGCGCATAATCACCAAGCGGGTTATCTTTTCCTGCTTTTACCACCGAGGGTAAATGTTTACCTGTTGCTTGAAAATGCTCTACTCTGCTCTTGGTCGTTGGCGTCCAACTTGGATGTTTTATTTTCATCCTGACAGTGGTTTGCATGGTTGGCGTTGAGCGACCAATGCGGCCAATACCAATGGGAAAAACATGAACTTCCTCTTTCCCTTTAGGGAAATAGTATAATCTAAGTTCGGGCAAATTAATGACGATGCCTTTATGGGGAACATCTGGTAATAACATCCGGTTTGGAATTTGTAGTATTTTTCCTGGGGTGGGTAAAAAAGGATCAACCCCGGGATTAGATTCCATCAGTGCAATGAGACCAACATTATAAAGCTTAGTAATAGCATTCAGGGTATCTCCCGGCTGCACTTTATATTCTTGCTGTATACCAATTAACCTTGCGCCATCCTGTGGTATCGGGTAACCCTCCGCCTGCACCGAGACAGGATTTAGAATAGAGCAAACAATCATGAAGCTGATTATGATGCTGTACTTTTTGAAATGATGATAATTTATTATTTCATTTGATAATAAATTAGAATACAAAAACATAGTGAAACCTTATGCTGGTTGAGATTAGACTTGAATTACTTAAAATACAAAAATTGAGAACAATTTCAATTTTATGTTTATACCAGTTCATTAATAATGACTGAAAAAAGCAAAAATGAGCGCTTTGTTCAGTATTTTCGCTTGGTAGTTACTGTATACAATGCATTATTAATTATGACCGAAAAAATCAGTAGATGCATTTTAAATTATGCTTAGATTAATTTAGTCTTTTTATTGTGGCAATGAAAAACACTGCACCAGATTTACTGCAACTAAGTTATAATTGCGTTTTCTAGCTGGTATATATACTCAAACTATTTGAAGGTGCTGACTCTGAGTGTCTGACGAATGCTGGAACAAAGAGTAACATGACCTTTCGAGCGAAGCTCCCGAAGGGCAAAGCGAGAAATGATGTTCGATGTTGTTAGAAGAAGTTGATTTAGAATAATGAGATGATCGACCCTCTGTCTGGAATATCATCATTTGTCGTCTTGCTGATGCCTGCATCTTCAAGTGATTTGGGTATAATAATAATTTTGAGAAATAAACATGTCAAAACGTGATTGTTATGAAGTGCTTGGTGTTGATAAAAGTGCAACAGATGTAGAAATAAAAAAAGCGTATAAAAAATTAGCGATGAAATTCCACCCGGATCGTAATCCTGGTAATCCTGCCGCACAGGATAGTTTTAGAGAAGTAAAATCTTCCTATGAGATCCTTTCTGATCCTGAAAAAAAACAAGAATATGATGATTTTGGTCATCAGGCTTTTGATCCCAGCCACCGTCCAAATTCTGGTTTTAATCGCCATGATGGATTTGGGCAATCTTCAGGTGATTATAATGATATTTTTGGTGATATGTTCAGGCAACGCCATCAACCAAGACCTGAAAAGGGATCTGATTTACGCTACCGTATAACACTCACCCTGGAAGAGGCCATTAATGGTTGCCAGAAAGAGGTTAAACTCCCTAATACAGAACAATTTCTAAAGGTGAATCTGCCCGCCGGTATTGATCAGGGGCAAAGTGTTCGCCTTACAAATAAAGGTAACCCAGGAACCTTAGGTGCCGCAAATGGTGATTTACTCGTAGAAATTAACCTTATTAAGCATGCGCTATTTGACCGTCAGGGGAATGACTTATATTGTTCAATACCCGTCTCCTTTCCAACGGCGGCATTAGGTGGAACGATAGAAGCCCCCACCTTTGATGGACAGATCAGCTTTAAAATACCTAAGGGTACACAAGCGGGACGTAAATTTCGCATTAAAGGTAAGGGCATTACGGCAATGAAGAATGCTGTTAAAGGTGACTTGATTTACGAAGTTATCATTAATACGCCAACAATCCTCACTGAAGAACAGGAAAGTTTACTGACTGAGTTAGCTAAGACGTTGTAAATTTATTATATTTAATGGTACTAGCATCGACACTGATGACTTACCTGATCTATTGCGGGAAGGGATTGTTCTTCTCGCATTTTTTATTTACCAACCATATCGTTATAGCTAAGGCACTGCTTTGGAGTGATTCTGTAATACACAAATTTTAATGTCATTAGTAAGTCCCCGCCGGTTTTAAAGCGCAAAAACTTCTAAAAACAGCAAGTTGGGCGTGTTAATAAATGTTTTTTCCGTTTCCCATTCGCGCTTTTGTAGCAACTTTTGATTTAAAAAATAATTCTTATCTGTTCATTTCATGTTTGACTATATTTATCAGATAGTCTCAATCAGCTGTGTATCTCGCCGTAATATGGCTGTTTGTGGAGATGTTTATGAAATACAGAATAGCGGCAGTTGCGTGCAGTCTTATCCCGCTACTGCGCAGCAAATTGATCAACAGCTTAGTGTTTTTTAAATGCACCGAGCGAGTTTACTACCCAGACAAAAGCATTAATTGTAGCGCATGCGGGTTATTGTTATTGCAGTGCGGTTGCCAGTTACGCCTATTCGCACCTTAAAAATATTACGTATTATATTCATTGCGTCATTTTACTTGGGCCTAGTTATCGTGTTGCTTTGCAAGGTTGTGCTCTTGCCAACGGTGATTTTGTTACTACGCCACTTGGGTCTATCCCAATTGACAAAGGATCTTACACTCAACTATTGCAGGAAAAACAGTTAACCATCGACGATCAGGCGTATTTTTTAGAACACTGATTAGAAGTACAACTGCCATTTTTACAACGCTCTTTACTATATTTTGTAGCTTGTACCAATAGTAGTAGGGCAGTGTTCAGAACAACATGTCAGTAGAATTTTAGCCATATTACAGGCTGATGAGCCGGGTACATTAGTCGTTGTAAGTGCAGATCTTAGCCATTATCATTCTTACCAAGAAGCTCAATTTCTAGATGATAGGACCATTCAACATATTTTAAATTATGAGTACAATTTAAAAGGTGAAGATCGTCGCTTTGAACCTCTGCAGAAAAATGAACTGCCGGATTTGAGTTTTGAAATGTCAGCTTTGTCAGCACTGTAGCCTTTAGAAAATGAGGGCGAGCGGGCATTAGTTAAACAGTTGCGAGTTGGTATTGAGGGATTATTGTTAAAATATTCATAGCACAGCGCGATATTTTTAGCTTCGGTATGGTCTTCTTTAAAAAAGCTGAACAGTTTGTGAACGCATTGAAAATAAAAGGTGGGTGCTCCCAAGATGATTGGCGTGAGGATCTCAAAATATTCACTTCGAGACTTCTGCGATTGAAAGTGTACCGGATTGTTCTGCTTGATAGTCGCTGTGGGTATAAGCATTTCAGTATCTCTTTATCGAGCGTTCATTTAAACTTATCTCTTCTTTGTTATTAACTTGGTTGTTCACTCTTCTATGCTTAATTCTCAATCAGACACTGCAGCGCAATTAGTTTCAAAAAAGAATTTTCTGCATATTTTTTCGATCGTTTTTTTACCTATGTTCTTAGCTGCCGTTGATCAAACCTTATTGGCTACGGCAACCCCTGCTATTGTCAATGAATTAGGGGCAATGCATTTAGCATCCTGGATCATCATTGGCTATTTATTGGCAATGGCAGCTTCGGTGCCTATTTATGGTTGGTTAGGGGATCGTTTCAATCGCCGTAATATGCTGATTGTCGCCTTAGTTATTTTCTCACTCGGTTCAGTTATTTCTGCATTGGCGCAATCAATGACTATATTGGTTGTCGGGCGGGTAATACAAGGTCTCGGTGGCGGGGGATTGATGAGTTTATCCCAGGCATTAATTGGTGAATTTGTACCTCCTCGCCAACGCGCCAGATTTCAGGGGTATTTTGCTTCATTATTTGCTGTTGCAAGTATTGGTGGTCCTGTAATCGGCGGTTTTGTGGTTACTTACCTTTCGTGGCAATGGTTGTTTTGGGTAAACATTCCGGTTACTATTTTTGCTGTTTCTCGTTTAATGTCTTTAACCATAACAAAATCAACACTCCATAAAGGGAAAATTGATTGGACTGGTTTGATCTTATTTCCAATCATGATGACTTCGCTTATTTATTGGTTAACCTCGGGTGGGCATGGCTTT
>JBLHWW010000157.1:0-8226 GCA_047629075.1 Psychromonas sp.
TTAACAGCTCGATAAAACGTTGGTTAGCATCGCGCTCATGCATAAATACAGGTAACTGCAACTCAACGGCTAACTCGAGCTGAGCTATAAAAGCGTATTCCTGCTCAGCGGGTGTTGAATAATTACGGTTAAAGTCTAAACCACATTCTCCGATGGCTTTGACCGATCGGTTCTGGGCAAGTGATCGCAGTTGATTAAGGCTGTTTTTATCAAAGGATGCCGCATCATGCGGGTGAATACCAGCGGTTGAAAACAAATAATCAGGAAAATTTTGTGCCAGTTGCAGGGCAGCTTCACTTTCGATTAAATTTGTTCCCGTGATAATCATATTGCTAACGCCGACCTGCTTTGCGTTAGCAATTACTTCATTAATATCTTTTTGAAAGCGTTTATTCGTCAGGTTGACGCCAATATCAATCATCTAACATCAGTTCTCCTGTTCACTATTTTCATTCTCTTCTGCCGGTTGCACATAAAAACGGGAAAACAGTAAACCAATCTCAAATAAAATCAGCATGGGCACCGCCAGCAGGGTTTGTGAAATCACATCGGGCGGCGTTAACAGCATGGCAAAGACAAATGCGCCAACCACAATATAAGGACGTTTTTCTTTGAGTTTTTGCGGTGTTGTTGCCCCGGTCCAGCATAATAATAAGGTAGCTATGGGGATTTCAAAGGCGAGTCCAAAGGCAAAAAACAGTTTTAAGGCAAAGTCCAAATAACTGCTGATGTCGGTGGCGATTGTGACACCTTCCGGTGCGGTATTAGTGAAAAATGAAAATGCCAGCGGGAAGACCACATAATAGGAAAATGCCATGCCCAAATAAAAGAGCAAGGCGCTACTAATCACTAGTGGGGCGACTAATTTGCGTTCGTGTTTGTATAAACCCGGCGCAATAAATCCCCATATTTGATATAAAACAGCTGGAATGGCAATAAAGATAGATAAAACCAGGGTGAGTTTAATCGGGGTGAAAAAGGGTGTCGCCACGCCGGTCGCTATCATACTGGCGCCTTCTGGCAGCTGGCTGGTTAGGGGAATTGCCAAGTAATGATAGATATCATTAGCGAAATATACCAAGCTTAAAAAAATAACTATAACGATAGCAACAATACGCAAAATACGGTCGCGAAGTTCAATTAAGTGGCTAAATAATGGCAAGCTGTGCTGGCTGCTTGTTCCATTATCCTGATCTGAACTCATTCGTTTTTATCCTGTGTGGGGGCAGTGTTTTTGCTGCTATCAAGAATGCTGTTTTCTTGCTGCGTAGTGCCGCTGGGGTTTTTATCTAAAGATGTTTTAATATCGTCGATGTCTTTTTTATAGGGTCGAGATAACTGTTCTGCTGTTTCTTTCATTTCATCGATAGATTTTTGTAATTCAGGATCTAGATCTTTTAATCCTTGTTTACTCGCTTTGATCATATTCTCATTTATTTCGTGCAGTTTTAACTCTTGTGTTACTTCTGTTTTAACTGAGTTGGCCATGTTTTTTGCAGTTGTGACCCAATGCATCACACTGCGGATCGCATGGGGTAGACGCTCGGGGCCAAGAACAACTAAGCCGATCACCGAAATGACCATAATTTCCCAAAAACCTATATCAAACATTTAAAATACACCTTGAATTAATGATTATGCCTGATCTTTTTCTTTACTATGTTCTTTACTATTTCCCTCTACTTTTTTATTTGAGGATTCATCTGCTTTATTATCTACTTGGGTAGAATTTTTATCGTCTACCTGTGTAGAGTCTTTGTCATTATCTTCCTTGAGTGCTTTTTTAAATCCTTTGATAGCACCACCTAAATCACCGCCAATACCGCGTAATTTTTTTGTCCCAAAAAGTAAGATCACTATTACTGTGATAATAGCTAACTGCCAAATACCAATGCCGCCCATAATTTATTTCCTTCTTTATTATTTAGTTAATTTTTTGTATTGATTTATAGTAAACTTTATACCTTATTGCTATGGTGCCACGCAAGTAACCAGGCAAAAATACCGGGGATACCCGCGAATAAGGTAAGGTTTTTATCTGCTTGCAGATAAGCCAGTGCCGAAATTAAGCTCAGGGAGATAGCTGCAGCAATATAAAAATAACCTTTGCGGTTATTTTTTTGTTGTTTATTAAAAGATTCCGATAATAAAATCAGTTGCTTATTCTGTGACTTAGCCTGCGACAAATTGTAATAAATAAGCTCAGGCAATTCCGGTAACTTCTCGAGCCAAAAAGGCGCTTTTTGGCTGATCGATTTAAATAAGGTTTTTGGGCTTACTTGCTCTTTCATCCAATTTTCTAAAAACGGTTTTGCGGTATCCCATAAATCCAGTTGCGGGTATAATTGCCGTCCTAATCCTTCGACATAAAACAATGTTTTTTGTAATAAAACCAGTTGCGGTTGAACTTTCATATTATAGCGGCGGGCGGTATTAAATAAGTTAATTAAAACCTGTGCAAATGATATTTCTGCAAGGGGTTTTTCAAAAATAGGCTCACATACCGCACGAATAGCAAACTCAAATTCTTCAACGGGTGTATCCGCCGGAACCCAACCGGAATCAACATGCAGTTGTGCAACCTGGCGATAATCTCGATTGAAAAAGGCCAGGAAGTTTTCTGCAAGGTAACGTTTATCTTCTTTATTTAGCGTGCCCATAATCCCACAATCGATCCCTATCCAGAGGGGATCTTCTGGGTGTTGATAGGAGACAAAGACATTACCAGGGTGCATATCCGCATGGAAAAAACTGTCTCGAAAAACCTGAGTGAAAAAGGTCTCTACTCCGCGTTCAGCCAGTAACTTAAGATCTGTTTTTTGTGCTTGTAACGCGTTCATATCAGAAACGGGAATGCCATAAATTCTTTCCATGACTAGGGCATTTTTAGTGCAGTAATTAGGGTATATTTCTGGGACATAAAGTAGCTTGGAATTTAAAAAATTGCGCCGCAATTGGATGGTATTAGCGCCTTCGCGCATCAGGTCTATTTCATCAATAATGGTTTTTTCATATTCATGTATCACTTCAACCGGACGCAGACGTTCCGCTTCTTTTAAAAAACGCTGCATCAAAGAAGCTAGCCACTTCATCAGCTGTAAATCGGCCTGAATTTTTTTTTCAATGTCCGGGCGAGTTACTTTAACCACCACGGCTCGGCCATCTTCTTTTAATGTTGCCGTGTGCACCTGGGCAATAGAGGCAGAGGCAAGGGCGACTTTATCAAAGTCCTCGAAGATGCTGTCAATCGGCTGATTAAAGGATTTTTCTATCTGCTGAATCGCCTGTTCACCACAAAAAGGAGGGACATTATCCTGAAGATAGGCCAGTTGATCTGCATAAATGGAGGGTAATAAATCTCGGCGAGTAGATAACATTTGCCCAAGTTTAATATAAATAGGCCCCAGCGACTGTAAACTTAAACGTAATCTTTCGGGTAAACTTTTACCTTGATGCTTATTGTTAATCCAAAACAGACAAGCGCACATAAAACGATAGGCTAATGGTACATGCTCTTTAGGAAGCAGTTCTATTAAACCATATTCAATGACCGTTTTATTTATTTGATAAAGGCGGGTGAGTTCTTTTATTTTTATCATCGAATATTCCGGGTTAATTTGTTACTGCTGGCAAAACCTAGCTGGAGACGTTTTTCTAAGGCATCGACCTGCTTTTTGAGATCATTTACCTGCTCACAAAAATACACAACTTCTAGCGGCCCTGGGGCGATTTTTAGCTCTTCAGTAATGTATTCGGCACTCTGTTTTTCAATTTTTTTTATCTGTAATGAGGCATTTTTCCGGTATTGTTTGAATTGATAATAAAGTTTATGGGCGAGGATATCGCCAATGATAGCTGACAGGTGTTCCTCCCAGTCAATATCCATCTCGGTGAGTAAACGTGCGAAACGCTGTACTATTTGAATATCACCCTCTACCTCGAGTTGTTCGGTTTTAATTAAATGCGTGAGTTGATGATTATTCTGTAACTCTTTTAATGCCGAAATATTTAGGCGAATAAAGCAGTCTGCCTGCCCTTCATACTTAGATAGAATATCAATCTGTTGTGTATTGATCACAAAATAGAGTGGTTTATTAATTTCTTTGAGAGCGACGCCAATGATAGTGCCATTAAGTTGTTTGCGTCTTTGTAATGCGCTTGAATCAAGTTGCTGTAATTTATTCACAGTGGTTTCAAGAAAACCGCAAACCAGCTTATCTAATGGCATAATATCCTCTATTTTAGCGTTAATGTTAGCAACTAGGGGCAGGGGTAGTATATTGCCCAACCTCTGCGTGCGTATATACCCATGATACTTCAAGATGCAAAGTCAGCAAGGAAAATTGTGCTGAGATGCTCGGCATAAAATTGAAGTATCATTATTCTACATAGCGACTTTATCACAACGCAGATTGGCACAATTTACCTTGCCCTACGGGGCGCAAGGTCGAAAACCCACGCTGCGTTGCAGCAATCGAAAAGGGAATAACCATTTAAGATGTAAATGGTTACATTTACATCTACCGCTAGAGGATTAACGCAGTTAATCGCTCGAGTGTTGCTTTGGTCTCCGACCTTGCGCCTGACAAAGCATTTTGAAGCCACATGGATATATTGGTTAATATTTGTAACCACGGTGCAGGGCAACAATACCACCACTGAGGTTAAAATATTCCGAACCTTCAAAATTAGCGCTCTTCATCATCTCTTTTAGGGTCTCTTGACAGGGGTGCATGCGAATACTTTCTGCAAGATACTGATAACTTTCACTGTCATTTGCAATCAATTTTCCCAGTTTAGGGAGAACGTTAAAGGAGTAGAAATCGTAAAATTTACTGAGCGGTTTATACACAGGTTTAGAAAATTCAAGCACCAACAAACGTCCACCTGGTTTTAACACTCGGTACATAGAAGCTAACGCTTTGTCTTTATCGGTGACATTACGTAACCCAAAGGCAATAGTAATTAAATCAAAATGGTTGTCAGGAAAAGGTAACTCTTCGGCATTCGCTTGTACATAACTGACATTGCCGACAATCCCGAGATCGCGCAGTTTACTGCGACCCACTTTGAGCATAGAGTCATTAATATCAGCAAGAGTGACTTGTCCCGTTTGACCCACTATACGGGAGAATTTAGCCGTTAAATCACCTGTTCCACCCGCCAGATCTAATACTTTTTGACCTTCGCGTATGCCTGAACAATCAACAGTAAAACGTTTCCAAACGCGATGAACCCCCATTGATAAAACATCATTCATAAGATCGTACTTAGCGGCTACCGAATGAAAAACATCAGCAACTAAGTCTGCTTTTGTATCTTCCTGCACGGTTTTAAAGCCAAAATGGGTGGTGTTTTCTGATTGGTCGCTCATACTTTTCCCTTTATGCTGTGACAGATTCTAACCCTAACGGGCTTAGGGCAGATCTAAAATAAGATCAATGATAATACCTGATTTTGTCTAAAATTGGATCTTTATTGTTAATTGCTTAGGTTGTACTTGGTAATAGGCAAAACTTAATAGGATAGTGCTAACCTGTAGTGAAACATTAACTGGCCATTGCCATTACTAAGATAGTCGTTACTTTCTAGAATCGAAATAAGCCGCTATTTTTGTTCACTATCAAGAACTGTTTCCAATCATACCGTAATGAGTGTTACTTTTTTCTTATTTGCTATTTTTCTATGTTTTATTTTAAACAAAGAAAAATAATGTTGTACCAATTGAAATGGCATCACTAAAATAGATTCAAATCAGTATCTAAAGTGTTTTTTTGTAGTTAAATAACTCTTTTCTTTCTTTTAAACATTAACTTTGTGAGAATTACCTATGTTAAAAAATATCAACCCAACAAAAACAGTCGCATGGTCTGAATTACAATCATTATTTGATGACCATACCGATATGAAAATATCGACTCTTTTTGCCAATGATCCAGAGCGTTTTAAGGCTTTTTCCCGTCGGTTTGATGATCATCTCTTAGTGGATTTTTCAAAAAATTTAATCACTGACGAAATTTTCACAAAACTTTTGACACTCGCGGAAGAGGTCGACCTCAAAGGCGCGATTAAAGCGCAATTTTCGGGTGAGAAGATCAATGTAACGGAAAATCGTGCCGTATTACATAGCGCATTGCGTAATCGCAGCAATACACCGGTGTTTGTTGATGGCGAAAACGTTATGCCAAAAATTAATGCTGTACTTGAAAAAATGAAAGGTTTCTGTGCAAAAGTACATTCCGGTGAGTGGAAAGGTTATACCGGTAAAGCTATTACTGATATCGTTAATATCGGCATAGGCGGTTCGGACTTAGGTCCTTTTATGGTGACAGAGGCACTGCGTCCCTATAAAGTTGAAGGCATTGATGCGCACTTTGTCTCTAACGTTGATGGTACGCATATTGTTGAAACTTTAGCTAAAGTTGATCCAGAAACGACCTTGTTTTTAGTGGCTTCAAAAACATTTACCACCCAGGAAACAATGACTAATGCGCATAGCGCTCGCGAGTGGTTCTTAAACTTCGCCAAAGATGAGGCCTTTGTGGCTAAACATTTTGCGGCATTATCAACCAATGCAAGCGCCGTTGCCGAGTTTGGTATTGATGTTGATAATATGTTTGAATTCTGGGACTGGGTGGGCGGTCGTTATTCAATTTGGTCTGCTATTGGTTTATCCATTGCCCTAACTATCGGTTATGATAATTATGAAGACCTGCTTGGCGGTGCGCATGAAATGGATAAGCATTTCGCAGAAACTGATTTTGAGAATAATATTCCGGTGATCTTAGCGGTTATTGGTGTCTGGTATAATAACTTCCATGGCGCAGAGTCAGAAACTATTCTGCCATATGATCAGTATATGCATCGTTTTCCTGCCTATTTCCAGCAGGGTAACATGGAATCCAATGGTAAATGTGTGGATCGTAACGGTGAAGCTGTGGATTACCAAACCGGTCCCATCATTTGGGGTGAGCCCGGCACTAATGGGCAACATGCCTTCTACCAGTTAATTCACCAGGGTACAAAATTGATCCCCTGTGACTTTATTGCCCCTGCAGTAAGCCATAATCCGGCGGGTGATCACCATTCTAAATTACTTTCTAACTTCTTCGCACAAACAGAGGCCTTAGCCTTTGGCAAGAGTAAAGAGACAGTAGAAGCTGAGTTTGCTGCTGCGGGTAAAACACCTGCAGAGGTGGCGCATTTAGTGCCTTCTAAAGTGTTTGCGGGTAATAAACCTACTAATTCTATTTTAGTAAATAAAATAACGCCGCAAACATTAGGTCAGCTGATTGCAATGTACGAACAAAAAGTCTTTGTGCAGGGCGTGATTTGGAACATCTTCAGCTTCGATCAGTGGGGCGTAGAACTAGGCAAGCAGCTTGCGGGTCAAATCTTACCTGAACTGACTACAGCAGATGCAGTGAATAGCCACGATAGCTCAACCAACGGTCTGATCAATGCCTGGAAAGCTTGGAAATAGTTTAAAAAACTATTTTGTAGCTATTCTATAAGCTAATAAAAAATCCCCATTCTGTGTTGCAGGCTGGGGATTTTTTGTTTTTAAGAGAAGGGCGCGCGCTTATTTTTGTGTCAATTTATTAAACATCTCAATTACCTGTTGTACACTGATATCCGCCATAATATGCGCTCCTTTAGCCCTTGCGCTCCAGGGTAAATCAATTAACGCCTTGCCATGCTGTTCCTGCACATGCTTTTCATAAACGCTAATCACGCTTTCTTGGCTCAAGTAGGGGCGAGTCCGGTTGGGGTTGCTGTGACCGTATAAACCTATTACTGGTACGCCCTGCGTGGTAGCAATATGTGCAGGACCGGAATCCGGTGCGAGCACTAAACTAGCTTGTTTAATAATGGCTGTTAACTGTTTTAAAGAGGTTTTACCAATTAAATTTGTGACCTCTTCATGCATCAATGCCTCTATATTTTTACCCAGTTGCAGCTCTCTTGGCGCAGGAGATCCGCATAAAATAACTTGAAAACCGTGTTGCACAGCGTAATCAGCAATTCCTGCATAACCCTCTGTCAGCCAATTTCGTTCATCTTTACTGGCTGCAGCGGAAATAATAAATAAGGGTTTGTTATTTTGGCGCTGCTGATCTGCGAAGTGAATATCGGTTTCTGGCAGCGGAATATTCCAAGTCGGTGTGCTTTTCTTTAGCCCTAAAAAATAGGCAAATTCAAAAAAACTATCTAAAACATGTGTAG
>JBLHWW010000158.1:0-8212 GCA_047629075.1 Psychromonas sp.
ACAAGGCGGGGGTCACTGGTTCAAGCCCAGTATCGCCCACCATCTTTAATCTTCTTTATTCGGAAGTAAAACGAAATATGTATTAAAGACTGACGGTTAGTGCCGTTATGCCGAGAGCAATGCTCAACGCACAGCTAAACTTAAATATTGACGGTTAGTGCCGTTATGCGGAGAGCTTGCTCAACGCACAGTTAAACTTAAAGATTGACGGTTAGTGGCGTTATGCGGAGAGCAATGCTCGATGCACAGTTAAACTTAAAAATTGACGGTTAGTGCCGTTACGCGGAGAGCTTGCTCAATGCACAGTTAAACTTAAAGATTGACGGTTAGTGCCGTTATGCGGAGAGCAATGCTCAACGCACAGTTAAACTTAAAGATGGGCGATTAGCTCAGTTGGGAGAGCACCGCCCTTACAAGGCGGGGGTCACTGGTTCAAGCCCAGTATCGCCCACCATCTTTAAATTAATGAGATTAAAATAAAATACGACCTATCATATTCAAGTCAAATCCTCCTGATCTCCTTTAAATAAAAAATTTTTATCATTTATATTGATACCCTCAGATTTATTTCAATTGTGCAATAACTGCTTAGATTCTTTATCCAGAAATCTATTGTATAGACTTTGCTCCTTCTGCAAATCTACTGATCATTTTGCTTTATATTATGTTGTTATACAAAAAAACTCAGGGCTGAAAAGTACCCTGCACTATATTATGTATCGTTTATACTAAGCGCATTAAATAAGTGATCAGATTTATTATTCAATGATCATCACTAGTGCCTTGTGCGTCTCAATTTTGCCTTTGAAAGCATTAATCATAAATTTAATGGTAGTCTTATTTGAACGCCAACTAGCACTGACCATGACAACAAACGCATAGCTCGTAGGGCGCATTCTATGCACCGATTGCCGCTTTCCATGGTGCATAGAATTCACCCTACCAATAACACCATAGCAAATGCATTAATAATGTAATCAGATTTTCTCTTCAAAATCATTCCGGCGGCTTGGTGAGCGTAAATTTTGCCTTTGAAGGTATTGATCATAAATTTAATGTGTTTGGTATTACATAGAATAACTATGTAAACAACGCATGCCTTGCTCAGAATACTTTTAGATTGCACGAAATTCGTACGCCAAAGTTCAACAGACCCTAGTGTCAAGAACCTAAGTTCGAATATTCTGTTTTTATAAAATATTGGGAAGTGCAGTAAGTCTGTCATTTTATTAGCGCCGTTATTTAAATTCATCCTTTGCATTAATCCTGATCTTTGTCATTTTTTTGTTGTTTCTTGTCAAAAACACCTGCAAAAATTTTGATATCTTTAAGGCATAAGTTAAAATTCGTTAAATTTTTTTTGGGTCAACAATAGAGAATCAAATGGATTTAATACAAAATCACGTCACAGCCTTAGTCAGTAGTGCAGACACGTTATTTATTTTATTAGGTGCAATCATGGTTTTCGCCATGCATGCAGGATTTGCTTTTTTGGAAGTTGGCACTGTCCGTCATAAAAACCAAGTGAACGCGTTAGTTAAAATCATGTCTGATTTTGGGATTTCAGCTTTGGTTTATTTTTTCTTTGGTTATTGGCTGGCTTATGGTGTTACCTTTTTTGATAGTGCCGCAGTATTAGCTGAAAATAACGGTTATGAATTAGTTAAATTCTTTTTCTTAATGACTTTTGCTGCCGCAATACCAGCGATCATCTCAGGGGGGGTTGCCGAGAGAGCTAAATTTAATCCAATGCTAATTGCAGCTGCATTGTGTGTTGGTCTGGTTTATCCTTTCTTTGAGGGCCTAATCTGGAATGGTAATTATGGATTCCAAGATTGGTTAGCAGCGAACTTTGGTGCAGTCTTCCACGATTTTGCCGGCTCGATTGTTGTACATGCAGTAGGTGGGTGGATTGCATTTACTGCCATTATTGTTTTGGGCAGTCGTAATGGCCGTTATCGGGCTGGTAAGCTCGTCGCTTTTGCACCCTCTAATATTCCCTTATTAGCATTGGGTGCTTGGATTTTATCCATTGGCTGGTTTGGTTTTAACGTTATGTCTGCACAAGCGATTGAAGGTATTAGTGGTTTAGTTGCAATGAACTCTTTAATGGCAATGGTTGGCGGCATTATTAGTGCTCTCGTTATTGGTAAAAAAGATCCAGGTTTTATCCATAATGGTCCGTTAGCCGGACTTGTTGCCGTGTGTGCAGGTTCGGATATAATGCACCCGATGGGCGCATTGGCGACAGGTTTAGTGGCTGGTGCTTTGTTTGTGTGGTTATTCACTTACGTACAAAAAAAATACACCCATTTTGACGATGTATTAGGTGTGTGGCCTTTACATGGTGTTTGCGGCTTATGGGGTGGTATCTCTGCGGGTATTTTTGGTCTGGAAAGTTTCGGTGGTTTAGGTGGTGTCAGTTTTACAAGTCAATTAATAGGCTCGCTTGCCGGTGTATTAGTCGCGCTGATTGGCGGTTTTGCTGTTTATAAACTGGTTAATCGCTTTATGCCCCTGCGCCTCTCTGAAGAAGAGGAGTTCAATGGGGCAGATGTTTCAATACATAAAATTGGCGCAACTAATGTAAACAACCAATAGATTGATTGCTCTGCAGGCAATTATTGTTATAAGAATAGTTGGCTAATGATGCATATTATGCCTAAAAAAGAGTGATCGAGATCCTTTGGTCTAGGATTCTGTACAAATATATTTTTATTTTATGATTAGGAATGAAGAACATGAAAGTAATTGAAGTAAAACATCCGCTGATTCAACACAAAATCGGCCTGATGCGTGAAGCTGATATTAGTACTAAACGTTTTCGCGAAATTGCACGCGAAGTCGCCAGCTTACTAACCTATGAAGCAACCAAAAACTTGGAACTTGAAACAGTAACAATTCAAGGTTGGAATGGAGAGGTCGAAGTTCAGCAGATTAAAGGCAAAAAAGCCACTGTAGTACCTATCTTGCGTGCTGGTTTAGGCATGATGGATGGCGTGTTGGAACACATGCCAAGTGCAAAAATTAGTGTTGTTGGTATTTATCGTGATGAAAAGACACTTGAGCCAGTGCCTTACTTTCAAAAATTAGTGAGCAATATTGATGAACGCTTAGCCATTGTTGTTGATCCAATGCTTGCGACCGGCGGCTCTATGATTTCCACCATTGATTTAATCAAAAAAGCCGGGTGCACTAGAATTGTTGTACTTGTTTTAGTCGCTGCACCAGAAGGTTTAAAAGCATTAGAAGCGGCTCATCCTGACCTTGAAGTTTACACTGCGTCTGTTGATGATCATTTAGATGAACAGGGTTATATTGTACCGGGTCTTGGTGATGCTGGTGATAAAATATTTGGTACAAAATAACTGATTAACTAATACCAACTTCACTCATTTATACGCAATAAACTGAATGCAAGATAGATAAAATACTGTTTTAGCCTTTGTCATTGATTTTATAATTAGAACATTCAGTTATTTAATCAATGCCTTGCTTATCTGTTTTCCCCTGCGCCTAAATAGACTGTCTGATGAGTGGAATTGGTATGATTTAACCCTAGTCTGAACTTGATTGGGGGATTTTTTGATTATTACGGAGAAATAAATGACTGCTCGTACAGGTTCTGAATTGAAATCACCAGAAAAAGAAACGGTTAAGGACGTGACTGCTGACTTTAATGTATTTCAGCAAGCTTTGGCGGGTTCACAAATGTTATTTGTAGCATTTGGTGCCTTAGTATTAATGCCATTAATTACTGGACTTGATCCAAATGTGGCCTTGTTTACCGCGGGTTTTGGTACTTTATTATTCCATTTAGTGACCAAAGGGCAAGTTCCAATATTTTTGGCATCTTCATTCGCCTTCATTGCGCCCATTGCTTATGGCATTCAAACCTGGGGAATTCCCGGCACTATGTCCGGATTGTTTGTAGCGGGCCTTGTTTATATGTTGATGTCATACGCGGTTAAACTCCGCGGTGCTGATTTTATTCATCGCCTATTACCGCCTGTTGTCGTTGGACCTGTGATCATGGTGATTGGTTTAAGCCTTGCCCCTGTTGCTGTTAATATGGCACTGGGTAAAGCGGGTGATGGCAGTTTTGTTTTAATAGAACAAAATACCGCAATGATCATCTCTTTCTCTTCACTTATCTGTACGTTATTAGTGGCAACTAAAGCGAAAGGCGTTTTTAAACTACTGCCTATTCTTTCGGGTGTAGTGCTCGGTTATAGCTTGTCATTATTCTTTGGCGTGATTGATTTTAGCCCAATCGGTAATGCCGCTTGGTTGAGTATACCCAACTTTGTCGCGCCAGAATGGAACTGGCAGGCGGTCTTATTTATGATTCCGGTGGCAATAGCACCTGCGGTTGAACATGTTGGTGATATTCTTGCTATTAGTAATGTAACGGGTAAAGATTTTCTGAAGAAACCAGGTTTACATCGTACTTTGTTTGGTGATGGTCTGGCGACCAGTGCTGCTTCATTATTTGGCGGCCCGCCTAATACTACTTATTCAGAGGTGACCGGTGCGGTGATGTTAACCCGTAACTTCAATCCTAAAATAATGATTTGGGCGGCTGTTATAGCCATCTTATTAGCTTTTATCGGGAAATTTGGGGCTATATTACAAACTATTCCTTCGGCTGTGATGGGAGGCATTTTGATCTTATTATTTGGGACTATTGCGTCTGTTGGATTAAATACGTTAGTGCGTCATCAAGTTGATCTCTCCAACCCGCGTAATTTATGTATTGTCTCTGTTGTTTTAGTTTTTGGAATCGGTGGAATGGCTTTTGATTTTGGTGATTTTAGCCTGCAAGGCGTCAGTTTATGCGCGCTTGTTGCGATATTTCTTAACATGGTTTTACCCAAGACAAAATCATAAATCAGATCTTATCCCTATCAAACGTAATATTATGGAAACAGCATATTACGTTTTTTTTAGATTATCTTTAAATAAAAAAAATATTGAATCAATTAGTTACGATCGTACTCCATGGTAATTCCTGCCCCTTATATTAAACCTGCCCTAAAAAACTCTACAGTACTCTCTAACTGAACTATTATTAAAATATAGTGCAACTTTGGAGGGGTAGTAATGAATAAATTGCCTATCTTTTGGTTATTAATTTCAACCTTTTTTTGTTTTACTGCCAGTGCTAAAGAAGTTTGGGTTGTTCCCATTCAGGGGGCTATTGGCCCTGCGACCTCTGATTATATAGAACGGGAGTTTGAGTTAGCGCAGCAGCAAGATATATCTTTACTGATCCTTAAAATGGATACGCCGGGCGGCTTAGATTCAGCCATGCGTAGTATTATTCAAAATATCACTTCCTCTACTGTTCCCGTCGCTACTTGGGTTGGTCCTAATGGTGCGCGTGCAGCAAGCGCGGGTACCTACATATTATTAGCCAGCCACATTGCCGCAATGGCAAATGCAACTAATCTTGGCGCAGCCACTCCCGTTGCTATTGGCATTTCCGGACCGGAAAGTTCGCCTGCAGGTGAAAGCTCACCGTCAAGCCAGAAAGACGAACAGGTCAGCGCCAAAACGACACTTGAGAAGAAAGCTATCAATGATGCAAGTGCCTATATTAAAGGCTTGGCAAAATTGCATGGGCGTAACGAAAAATGGGCTGAGAAAGCCGTTAGAGAAGCTGCCAGTATCGATGCACAAACAGCATTAGCGGAAAATGTTATTGATTTTATTGCAGATGATCTTGAACAAGTTATAAAGCTTGCCAATGGCCGGGAAATTTTATTATTAGGTAATAAAAATAAACTTTCGTTAGATGAGGTAAACCTTATCGAGCGTGTGCCTGATTGGCGTTATAGTTTTCTGGCCACTATTACCAACCCTAATATCGTTTATATATTAATGTTAATAGGTATCTATGGATTAATACTTGAATTCTACAGTCCGGGTGTTGGTTTGCCGGGCGTCTTGGGCGGGATCTGTTTAGTGCTGGCTATGTACGCGATGCAGATGTTACCGATAAATTATGCGGGATTGGCATTTATTTTACTGGGTATTTTACTGCTTGTTGGTGAAGCCTTCAGTCCAAGTTTTGGTGTGTTAGGTCTTGGGGGGATTATCTCATTTATACTTGGTTCAATTTTTCTTATGGACAGTGATTTACCCGAATATCAAATTGCCAAACCCCTTATTATAGCCGTTTCTTTGTTATCGGCTGCCTTTATCCTATTAATGATTGGGCTGTTATTAAAAATAAGACGGAAAAAAGTCACGACGGGCATTGATTGTTTAGTGGGTCGATTCGCTATTGTAAAAGAAGATTTTGATACCGGTCAGGGATGGGTTGAAATTGCCGGTGAAATTTGGCACGCATCCAGCGCTGACCTTTTACTGGCAGGGCAGAGAGTTAAAATTCAACAAGTGTCGGGATTAAACCTGATCGTCTGCGCGAATGGATCAAAAGCCGCGTGAAATAAAAGCAGCATAAAATGTGTGTTCATTAATTAGGAGAAAGGTAATGATGATTTATAGTATAACTGGCGCTTTTATTTCCATTTTGGTACTGGCATTACTGTTTAGTATGTTCAAAGTATTACGTGAATATGAGCGTGGTGTAGTTTATTTTCTTGGGCGTTTTCAGGAAGTGAAAGGCCCTGGGTTAGTTATTTTAATTCCTGTTATTCAGCAAATGGTTAGAGTTGATCTGCGGACAATTGTTTTAGATGTGCCCACTCAAGATTTAATTACACGTGATAACGTGTCGGTTAAAGTTAATGCGGTTGTCTATTTTCGAGTTGTTGATCCGCAGATGGCGATTAACAATGTCGAAAGTTATTTTGAGGCAACCAGTCAATTATCACAAACGACCCTAAGGTCAGTGTTAGGGCAACATGAGCTTGATGAGTTACTATCCGAACGGGATCGTTTGAATAAAGACATACAAGCTATTCTGGATAAACAAACGGATAATTGGGGTATAAAAATAGCAACAGTTGAAGTTAAACATGTGGATCTTGATGACAGTATGATTCGTGCTTTAGCTAAACAAGCCGAGGCCGAGCGTGTCAGACGGGCAAAAGTTATTCATGCAACGGGTGAATTCGAAGCATCTGAAAAATTACAGCAGGCTGCAATGATTTTAAGTAAAGCGCCTAATGCGATGCAGTTAAGATATATGCAGACGTTAACTGAAATTGCTAATGAGAAAACCTCCACAATTATCTTCCCAATGCCGATTGATCTGTTGGATAACTTAAAAGATTTTGTTAAACAAAAAACACCTAATTAGGGTCTGTTGACCTTTGGATTCCAATTTTTTTCAATCTAAAAGTGTTCTGAGGAAAGCATGCTTCTTTTACATAATTATTCTATGTGAACGACGAATAACGCAGCGCAGGACGCTTTTAGATGAACTCGAAGGGCAGTATTTTTGGATGAGAGCGTACAAATTATCACCTACTTATGTAGAATAATTACAGGTTGCAGGCTCTGCTTTGTATAAAGAACCCACAAATTTCTGCAAAAATGCACACGCAAGGTCAACAGAGCCTAGTATACGAAGGGGAAAGCTAATTAAACAGAGTCTTTAATATTGAAATAGTTTAAAGACTGATTCGTAGGGCAGTATTACATTATTTGTTTTTTATCTTTTTATTGCCATTGCACCTCATTTTTATGCTTGCTAATAGAGGCGGTGTTATTGTCCCTCTCACCGACCTTTACTGCGCAGATTAAGGAAAACAATAACCGTGCTGGGCTAGTGTTGGAAAATACCAAGTTAAAAATATAGACCCGTCCATTTCCAGTATCCTCATTTTAAATACTTCTGCGCACACCATGGAGGTGGGGTGGCGCGCAAGCAATTCGGGTTTTTGGTGGAAAATAACGTTGGTCAAACATCGGGTGTATTTACGTTAGATGATGCAGTAGAAAGTTTACTTGGGCGAGAAATATTGGAGGAAAGTTATCAAGTTGCAGATCTGCAGGAATTTGCCAAAGAAAATTAGCGGCAAAGGTTAGATAACAAAAAGAGTGGTAGAGAACGCCTATTAGCATCTAAAGTAAGTTATTTTAATAACCGCTTTTTTGTGTTATTTTACTGAAAAATTTAATATTTTAGGTGATCTCAGTGCCTAGGGTCTGTTGACCTTTGGAGTACGAATTTCGTTCAATCTAAAAGTGTTCTGAGCAAGGCATGCCTCGTTCACATATTTATTCTATGTAAACGACG
>JBLHWW010000159.1:0-8189 GCA_047629075.1 Psychromonas sp.
GAATTATTTTTTCTTTACATTAATCAGTGTAACCTGATTAACGTACCTCACTGCTCTATCAAATGAACTAAAGAGGAATTGTTTTTTCTTTACGTTAATCAGCGTAACCTGATTAACGTACCTCACTGCTCTATCAAATGAACTAAAGAGGAATTGTTTTTTCTTTACGTTAATCAGCGTAACCTGATTAACGTACCTCACTGCTCTATCAAATGAGCTAAAGAGGAATTGTCTTTTCTTTACATTAGTCAGTGTAACCTGATTAACGTACCTCACTGCTCTATCAAATGAGCTAAAGAGGAATTGTTTTTTCTTTACGTTAATCAGTGTAACCTGATTAACGTGCCTCACTGCTCTATCAAATGAGCTAAAGAGGAATTGTCTTTTACATTAACTATTTTATCAAATAATCTCAATATGTATTTAATTTTTATGTTGCTAAAAACAACATGCTGTTAAATTCAGTAGTCTTTAAGACGGGCGCAGTATATTTTTTGCGGTACTTACTGTCAACAAAAAAGGTGCATAAAAAGATTGGTTGCCGATAATTCAAGCAACCAATCACAAAACTACTGCTTATTGCTCAAATAATGAAGCAATAATACATTTTTTATATCTGCCACTGAATATTTTCTTTTAGTTTTAGTTTCATTTTTTCAAGCGGTTCGTCCTTTTCTCCGACAATAACCAAACTTACTTTTCCTAAATTTTCTGTTATTCCTTTTAAACGTTGATTATAAAAATCAGGTGAGCTTTTTAACCCAGCGTCATCCGGCACAACAAACACAGTAATACGTCCTTGTTCACCTTGAATAATCATATGCAATCCGGGCCTTCCGTCAAAATCACAGTGATTCACATAAAGAACGTCGCCTAAATCATCTTTTGCCAGACCGCCATACCTTGCAAGTTTGGCATTTACAGTAGAAAGGCTGGCATTTTCATTCACTTTTTCAGTAAAATAATACTCTTCTTGCACATGTTGCAGGGCTACTGTTCCAATGTCTTGAGTGAAGTAATTCAGGTTATTTAATAGTGGTAAACTTATTCCAATAAGAAATGCGACAGATGCTGCGATAGCTAAATGCCAACGGTGGTTTACGTTCTTTTTATTTTCGATAGCAAAACTTTGCTCTAACAGGATTTTATCGATCATATCATTCGGCAAATCAACTTTTAATACCGACTGCAACTCTAAATCAAATTTTTTTGCCTGATCCACTAAGGTTTTATTTTTTTCTGAATCACACTGCCTGCGCAAAAACTCATCATTTTTGTCATTCGGCGTCGCAATTGCAGTATGACGAAATAATATATCATCCATGTGCTACCCCATTACTTTTAGTTGCTGATAATGATGATTTTAATAAATTCTTTGCTCTAAACAGACGTGTTAAGACAGTGTTTTTATTTAAATTTAGCTGCTGCGCAATTTCCTCTGTACTAAAGCCAGCGATAAGTTGTAATAACAAAGGGTCTTTATATTCATCTGCTAAGAGCAATATTTTACGGCGTAATAATTCTTTATCCATCTCTTTTGATGAATCATGATCATCCGCCACTTCATTATCAGCGATATCAACTAAAGAAAACTGCTTGCGTTCAAAACGACGTGCATTTTCGCGGCGTAATATAGTAAATAGCCAACCTTTAGCGGCTTTCTCGTCCAATAAACTGTCCAGACTCTTCCAAGCGCGCAAACAGGTCTCCTGCACTAAATCTTGTGCAATATGAGGATCACGACAGATCCAAAACGCATAACGGTAAAGATCTGGGCTATAGACATTGACGAGTGCTTCATAACGTTTCTGTTTTTTATTCATATCCTTAAAGACCAAGGACTTTGAACTTATATTTCGTTTTCGATTAAATAAATTCATTTATCTCTCTTTTTCATGAAAATTATATTTTAAAAAACACTCATAAAAAAATACCACCATAACCCATTGAAAAAAAACAATTAATTTAAAATGTTCAAAAAAAGCCACTAATTGTGAAATTTTCTTGCTGATAACTCGGTTTATATACTTGAACCTACAATAATGCACAATTGCTATTTCAGCACTTGTTTAACTTTATTATAAAGGAATATCCATCATGAAAAAATCTAATCTTGCTTTAGCTGCTACGTTTTCAACTCTTATTGCCGTTGGTGGTGCACTTATTTCGACTCCGGCAATGGCCGCTGGTAAAGAGAAATGTTATGGCGTTGCTGCGGCGGGTCAAAATGACTGCGCTACAAAAACAAGCTCATGTGCAGGGACTTCTAAAGTTGATAATCAAGGCGATGCATTTCTTGCCGTACCTGAAGGATTGTGCGCTAAATTAAGCGGTGGTTCTTTAGAGCCTAAAAAAGCATAACTTTTTCACTTAATGCTGAGATTTTTTAACTGCCAAATCATATCCAAATTTCTTCTTTGCAAGGAGTTTGGATAGACACTTTTTAGGATTAAATACATTGAAAAAAACACAGCCGGGCGCTGTCGGGATAGGACTTCGAGGCCCCCATTATCAGAGCCTATTAGATGAATTGCCAACACTGGATTTTCTTGAAGTGCACAGTGAAAATTATTTTAACCCGCACAGTCAAAACCGTTTTTACCTTGAACAAATAGCGAATTATTACCCTCTTAGCTTTCACGGTATTGGGTTGTCAATCGGCAGCAGCGAAGACATCAGTAAAACACATTTAAAAAACCTTAAACAGATTATTGATATTTTTCAACCCACATTAGTTTCAGATCACCTCAGTTGGAGCTCATTAGAAGGCCGTTTCTTTAATGATTTATTACCCGTCCCTTACACCAAAGAAGCATTGTCGTGTTTTGTAAATAACATCCACCGGATTCAAGAGCACTTACAAAGGCAAATTCTGATAGAAAACCCCTCTTCTTATTTAGAATATAATGACAGTGAAATGAGCGAACCAGAATTTATCAATGAAATTATCAAGCAAACTGGCTGTGGATTGTTATTAGATCTTAATAACGTTTATGTGAGTGCCACTAATCATCAATTTTCAGTGGAAAAATATCTCGATATTATCGACCATAAAACCGTACAGGAAATTCATTTAGCCGGTTTCACTCAAAAACAGGTTAACAATAGCACCCTGCTAATTGACACCCACAGCACCTTGGTAAGCCAATCTGTTTGGGATGTTTACCAAACATACATGTCGACAAAAAAAACAGATGCGCTGACATTAATCGAGTGGGATCTTAATATCCCCACACTTGATATCTTAATAGAAGAACATAATAAAGCGATTCGTATCAAAAATATCGCTTTAGAGCGTTAATATAAGAATATATAACGATTCTACTAATGCAAAACAAACTTACTTAATAATATTCTTCAGGGACTTTTTAAGTCCTTAATATAATAACGCAGGCAAGAAATTTAAGGAAAAATATTAATGAAAAAAATTAACTTACTTAATGCTGTTGTCTCTTTAAAACAGAAAACCTTATGGCTTTTTGTCTGCTTAAGCATGACGGTTAGTGCAGCATCGTCGTCCCTTGACTGGCCAACAGCTGGCTGGCCAGTCAAACAATTAGCCCCAGCAGACGATCTAAGTTATTTAAGCGTATTAGAGAAAAATATAATTTTACACCTTAATATGGCAAGAACAGATCCGAGTCGCTATAGCAAAGAATTTATAGCGCCGCGCAGCGCTTTTTACAATAATAAAATGTACTTAGAGCCAGGCGGACCTGAAAATTTTATCGGACTGAAAACCCAAGAGGGTGTAAGCGCGACCGATGAAGCAGCTCAAGTAATGGAAAGCACAAAAGCCTTAAGGTCATTAAAAGCAAATAAAAAATTAACCTTAGCAGCTGAATATCATGCCACGGATCAATCTAAATATGGCGGTACTGGACACGTTAGTAACGATGGCTCAACCCTGAAAAATAGAGTTGAAAAATATGGAAAATGGCAGCAGACAATAGGTGAAAACATTATCTATGGTCCGAATTCTGGACGAGAAGTCGTCGTTCAGTTATTAATAGATGATGGCGTAAAAAGTCGCGGTCATCGCACTAATATACTTAAAAATGATTACACAATAGTGGGAGTCGCCTGCGATAAACATCCGTCCTACCTCATTGTTTGCGTTATGGACTTTGCAGGCGGGATTGAGTGAATCTTTATCTGTCTTATTTATGCCCAAAAATATTTTACACAAACGCTAACTGTTTTGGCTTGAATGTCTTTTTAACAATTTATCTAGATAAATTGTCTCTTGTGGTTATGCAATACGCAAAGCGATCAACCTATGGGAATACTGCAATGATGAGGTTTAAAAGATGAATATAAAACAACTTCAGCGGCAATTTAGCGACTCACTTTTATATAAAAATGATCAAATTGAAGAACAAGTTAAACCCAAAAAAGCATTCACCAGTAATGAGTTATTACAGATATACCGAAATAATTTTGTGATGGGCGTAACGGAAGCACTCTCAGCCACTTATCAGCATACCTTATCGCTGGTTGGTGAAACCTTTTTTAATACGGTCGCACGAGGGTTTATTTTAAGCCATCCCCCTCAAGAAAATAACATGATGACCTATGGTGACGGTTTTAGTGCATATTTGCATGATCTTGAACAACTCAAGGCGTTACCCTATGTTGCAGAAATGGCACGTTTTGAATGGTTATTAGAACAAACAACCAATACAAAATTACAAACCCTTTCACTTGATTTTCAGCAGCTAAAATCGATACCAGCAAATCAATTAGAAAACATTATTTTTCAAATTGCTACGCAGGTATCGATATTTTCAAGCAAGCAAAACATTCAGCATTTGTATAAAATGATAATCCGCAAACAAATACAGGAAACTGATTTAAACCAAATTTGCTATTTGGCACTTAAAAAACAAGCAAATTTTAGTGTCGAACTTATTTTGTTGAGTGAAACTGAATTTCTGCTCCTGCAACAAATTATGTGGCAAAAAAAAATGGGCCAAATAGCGCCACAATCGTTACTTGAGGGACTTCCTCCGTTATTAGAGAAAGATTTACTTTATGGATTTACATTAATAAACGCCTAGGAGGCATTATGCTCAACTTATACCAACTCATTGTCAACAAAATGCAATGTTACTTCACCCCCATATTGCTGTTATTCACACGCCTTTGGGTCGCCTCTATATATTTAAAATCAGGTTATTTAAAGATAACGAGTTGGGATAGTACCTTATATCTGTTTGAAGAAGAGTATCAGGTTCCTTTTCTACCCTGGGAATTAGCCGCATATTTAGGAACAGCAGCTGAATTGCTACTGCCGATATTTCTGATCTTAGGTTTATTAACACGCCCAATGGCCGCCATTTTATTTGTTTTTAATATTATGGCTGTTGTCTCATACCCTGTTCTTTGGGAGGGAGGCTTCTATGACCACCAGTTATGGGGATTAATGATATTAATCAATGTCGTTTGGGGAGCTGGAGTTATCTCTGTTGATCGGCCATTGAAGAAACATTTTTTTGCAAAATAACTTACGGCCTGTTTATCTTTGGTGGTTAATTCTCGACAGATAAACAAGCCCCAGCCATAATAACCTCTTTTGAATATTACGGCTGGGGCACTTTTATTTTTTAACCATAAAATCAAATAAGAGCTGATCCTTAACCCCATTTGCTACAAGGTTAATTTGCAATTGCCAGATCATAGTTGCTGTTGTACAAGCGCCAACCATGGTTTTTGCAGAAAAAATCCCTTTACCCTCCTTAATAAAAGTAACGGGAATACGCCCCATAAACATTTTTTTTCCTACTATTTTCGCATCTATCACGTGCCACTCTTGTGGATCCCCCTCAAATTTAAAATTAATCCATTGCTCGGCTTTAATGGGTGATTTATCAACACTTAACCAAAAGCGTCCCTGATCACTAATCACTTCACAGGGGGCTAAATAATCACACTCAAGGAGTCCGGGTGACGATTCAACGGAGGTTAAATCAATATTATTCTGTTGTTCTGTGTCAGTGGTAATAGTGCGCCATGTAAAAAGCGACGCTAAAACTATCAACATGACCAATAATTGTACAACTCTACTTTTTGTTAACATTTAAAATCCTTGTAAAAATAGTGGTTACCGCGCATTTCTCAACATAAAAAATAAGTTTATTAATAATTAATCAACCAACAACTGTTAATTAGAAAAATGTTCAAGTAAACTTCGACCGAATAATTATGTTTGTATGCAGAGATCTGGCACATAGTTATTTATGAATAATTATTACTTATTATGACGTTTTAAAATACGTAAATTGTAAATAAATGCATGGAATCAAAATAATGACAAGCGCTACTACGATTCAACCTGATTACAACTATAAAGTTGTCCGTCAGTTCACACTTACCACCATACTTTGGGGTATTATTGGCATGAGTATCGGGGTGTTAATTGCAGCGCAATTAATCTGGCCAGTACTTAACTTCGACACACCCTGGCTAACCTACAGCCGTTTGCGCCCACTGCATACGAATGCAGTTATTTTTGCATTCGGTACTTCAGCATTAATGGGGACCTCTTTTTACGTTGTGCAGCGAACCTGTCAAACGCGATTATTTGGTGGGAATCTGGCTTCTGTGGTTTTTTGGGGATGGCAACTGGTAATTCTCTCCGCCGTGATTTCACTTCCTTTAGGCTACACCTCGTCAAAAGAATACGCTGAGCTTGAATGGCCAATCGATCTGCTGATTACCGCAGTGTGGGTGGTTTACGCTGTTGTGTTTTTTGGTACATTGGCAATACGTAAAACATCGCATATTTACGTTGCAAATTGGTTCTATGGTGCATTTATTCTCACCATTGCTGTGCTACATATAGTCAACAGCATGGCCATACCAGTTTCAATGGGCAGCATGAAATCTTACTCGATCTATTCTGGTGCAATTGATGCAATGGTACAATGGTGGTACGGACATAATGCTGTTGGTTTCTTATTAACCGCCGGTTTCTTAGGCATGATGTACTACTTTGTTCCCAAACAAGCAAATAGACCGATATATTCATATCGTTTATCCATTGTTCATTTTTGGGCATTAATCGCTGTCTATATTTGGGTTGGGCCACATCACCTTATGTACACAGCCCTACCTGATTGGGTACAATCCTTAGGCATGCTAATGTCGTTAATTCTATTTGCACCCTCCTGGGGAGGCATGATCAACGGTATTATGACACTTTCAGGCGCTTGGCATAAACTCCGTACTGATCCTATTCTACGTTTCTTAGTGGTATCACTGTCTTTTTACGGTATGTCTACTTTTGAAGGGCCAATGATGGCCATTAAAACAGTAAATGCTATCTCTCATTATACTGACTGGACAATTGGCCATGTACATTCCGGCGCATTAGGCTGGGTTGCAATGATTACTATCGGTGCGACTTACCATTTGGTGCCAAAATTGTTTAATCAAAAAGCGATGTACAGTATCCCCATGATTAATTTACATTTCTGGTTGGCAACTCTTGGTACGATTTTATACATAGTTGCAATGTGGATTTCAGGCGTTATGCAGGGGTTAATGTGGAGAGCGGTGAACGATGACGGAACCTTGACATATACTTTTGTTGAGTCACTGGAAAAATCCTACCCGTTCTACACTATCCGTTTTGTGGGTGGTTTAATCTTCTTAACTGGTATGTTGGTAATGGCTTACAATACATACAAAACAGTTACGGCAAAAGATGGCTCTATCCAGCCTCAAGAACTTGGTTAGTCAGGGAGTTAAATAATGAAGCACGAATTTATTGAAAAAAATGTTGGCTTACTGGCTATCTTAATCATCATTGCAATCAGCCTTGGTGGTCTGGTGGAAATAACGCCATTACTCTTTCAAAAAGAAACCAATACCCCCGTTGACGGTTTACGCCCCTACACGGCTTTAGAAATGGAAGGTCGTGACATTTACATCCGCGAAGGATGCAGTGTCTGCCATAGCCAAATGATCCGCCCTTTTAGAGCAGAAACAGAGCGTTACGGTCACTATAGTGTCGCAGGTGAAGGTGTTTGGGAACATCCATTTTTATGGGGTTCAAAACGCACAGGTCCGGATCTGGCGCGTGTTGGTCAACGTTACTCAGATGCCTGGCATAAAATCCACCTGCTAAATCCTCGCGATGTTGTGCCGCAATCAAATATGCCCGGCTTTCCGTGGCTTGCAGAGAA
>JBLHWW010000160.1:0-8185 GCA_047629075.1 Psychromonas sp.
ATTACTGGTGACATTGCCGAGGGTATTAACTTTATTGATGCTGTGTCATACCAAGGGTTAAATGATCTCAGTAAAAAGCGGATTGTGGAAACCCTGTTTGACTATTATAGTTTTTTAAAAGTATCACAAGGCGAACTTGATTCAGCACAGGCAGAAGTTAAAAGAAAACTGCTTACCGAGCGCTTTACGCTATCAACGAAGCTGGTCGACTGGTCAGCTTCACCCTTAGTGCCACCTCATGAAGCACAATATCCTTCGTTACTGCAAATATCTCCCACTTACAATTCTCATAGTGGCGAAGGATTAGCGCTGCGCTACAGAGCAAATTATTATGATCTATTGTCTCTTGATGCGGGTCGTCTACCATTCTCTTCTCTCTCGATGTTTGATCTGCAGTTACTTTATCGTAATAACAAATGGAACTTAAAGCGCTGGGATCTCTTTCATATAAAAAACTTAAATGTATCCAGTACAGGATTACCCCATGACGGTGGTTTCAGCTGGTCTGTTCGCGCTGGTGTCGCTAATGTCGATTTACGCTGTGATGATTGTTTAGTTGCTGGCACGTCAGGTTCTTTGGGGAAAAGTTATCGGTTAAGCAACAGTACCGCTTTATACGGCATGGTAAATGGGAAAGTACAAGCTCCAGATCGTGAAAGAGGAAATTTTAAAGCGGGCGTGACAGCCGGGCTATTATCATCACTCAATCCCAACTGGCGAATGTCACTTGTTGTTGGTTATTATTATTACTTAGATGATATTGAGCATCATGGTCATACTATTGAATGGGAGCAGCGATTCGGTCAGTCTAAAAGCTGGGATATCCGCACTAAGTTAAGCTATGACAGAGCATCTGAATTAAGCTTATCTTACCGCCGCTATTGGTAAAGATTAGATTTTAATCTACGCTTTTTATGTTTATTCAGGTCACTTTCATGCCGAAAATTTAACCCTGGAGAGGTGTTCGGCATAACATTTAGCCTTGAAATTTCATCATCAACTACTCTCTGTGTATACCCAGTCGATATAATATAGGAAGGTTATGTGTGCTTAAGTCATGGACAGTACCAATCTATTTGATTCTTACATTATTTCTTTCCGGGTGTGAAAGTTTATTCTTTTGGCCCTCAAAGACGTTGATTCCCTCGCCTGAAATGCTTAACTTCACCAAGCAGGATCGTTTGTTTACTGCCGAAGATGGCACCATTATCCACGCTTGGCAGCTCCCAACCAAAGAAGAAAAAAAAGGCACTATTTACTTCCTGCATGGCAATGCCCAGAACCTTAGTTATCATATTGCCAATGTATATTGGTTAGTCGAAAAAGGCTGGGAAGTGGTTATTATTGATTACCGTGGATATGGACAATCCGTTGGAAAACCCGATTTTATGTCTGTTCAAAAAGATGCTTTAGCAGGCTATCAAACACTGCTAAATGAGCGTTCAGATAACCGCCCAATTATTGTTTGGGGACAGAGCCTGGGAGCGTCCATCGCAATTAATATGGTTGCTAGCCTGCCTTTTTCAGAACGTCCTCAAGGGTTAATTATTGATAGCAGTTTTAGCTCTTACCAAAAAATAATGCAGGAGACGCTCGGAAAATCATGGCTCACTTGGCTGTTTCAATACCCGTTAAGCAGATTAATCACACCCGCCTATGATCCCGTTCAAGCGATATCGAAAATAGAACAAGTACCGTTACTGATTGTACACAGTGAGAATGATCTATTGATCAGCTCAAATCATGCTGAAATTCTTTTTGAAAAAGCGAATGACCCCAAAGAACTTTGGCTCTCTCAGCAGAAAGGGCATATTAAAATTTGGAATAATAAGATATGGCGCGACAAATTATCTTGCCAATTAACAAACTGGCCTGTTCTTCAACAATTTCAACAAGCTTGTCTATTTGAACAAAAAGATTTATTGGAGTCTCCCGCGAAAGAAGCTTATAGCAAACGCATTAATTAAGTGATCCGCTAAATTGGAATCCCGCCTTCAGGCGGGCAAAGGCAAGACTAATAGGCGCTGAGCCTGAACGAGCTAGTAGGGTGCGCTTCAGCACCGATTACCACTGTTTGCGGTGCATAGAATGCACCCTACAAATAACATAATATCAAAGGTACTGGTCTTTCTCTGTGTAGCGCAGCGCCTCGGTGCCCTCTGTGGTAGTCCTTTAAAGTGCTGAAAATATAAAAAAGGTGACTCAGATGTGTTATTAAATCGTATATTGCACAGGACAGTTATAGATGTCATAGGATTATAAAATATTAAAGGATATTGATTTAAAGGGGTATTTGATGATTATATACTTGGGGATTTTCTGATACAAAGTGATGGTGTCGCTACTGGACTCGATTGTCTATCCTAAGTGGTTGAAATTAAAGTATTAATTAAAGCTATAAGATAAAAAGGTTACTTCTCGAGTTACCTCGGTTAAAAGTGACTGATTATAGTCATTGGTTATTTTTTTCATTTATTTTGTGTTTATAGGGAAATATTGGCTGAGTATAACAAATTAAGTAAATTATGCTTAAGACTGAAAGCTAACTCATTGCTGGGTAGAGCTGCCGATTAACCACTTCTAGCGGGTTGGGTGCGGTCGCGGTCAATTAACTTGTTTTCGTCAGTACTTTTTAAATAATATGCTTTACCGGATAACGCATAAAAACTCTTGTTGATGAACCGTAGATAGCCCATAAATTCATAACCATTCCTTTCATTTTTAAATTTATTTTTAAGTGTCATTGTTTAACGATTAGCAGGTTAATTACCTCTCTCTGCTTTTAAGTACCTTGCTTTATGCTCGATGAAATCATTTGTTAGATCACGTATTGATTTTAAAGGAACTCGACAATCTTCTAATATCTCGAATGGCATAAAGGATTGGTATAACAGTGGGAATAAAATAGTTATGACCTGAACCAAATAGCGCGTAGATTTGCACGTCGGTTTTTTGGGGGGTATGAGGCAGCTTTCTATGGCGCAAAGGGGCAAAACGAGTTAGACCTTTTGCTCAATTTATCTGTTGATACTACTCCATTACGTTCGCTTTCTTCTAAGCGAATATAATAGCCTTTTTATATTCAGGACAAAGCTTAGTCACTTTTCCTCATTTCAACTTATAAAGGAATATTCTTTCGAAATAGCTGAACTTCAAGGAATTACTCGGATTTGTTTTTCAGACGTACCCCGGATTATTCGACTTTAAAGTGAACACTCGGTAATTTTAGGTAAAAGGATGGATTAATGGTTACAGTGTAACTATTTAGGTGAATTACGCATAGGGTAAAATCAATGCGTTCGCATATAAATTTATAATCTTTAGCGTTTTTTTTACAATATCAGTGCGTTCGTGTATAAATGGCGAATATTTTAGCATTTTGCTCAATATCAGTGCGTACGCGTATATTATGGAATATACTCAGGTATGTTGGAATCAATGCGTGTATAAATTGAGGTTATATGACAATAAAAATTGTGAGTGTTGCTGAGTTAGGCGCTTTAGCTAAACATGTTAGGCGAGATCAATCGCTTGATCAGGAAACGGCTGGTATGTTGTCGGGCAATGGCTCTACGTTTATAAGCAGATTTGAAAATGGTAAAGAGTCTTGCGAGATTGGTAGGGTACTTTCTTTACTCAGGGAGCTTGGTATGGAATTAGAGGTTAATTTGCCACCGAACCTGTCTGATCATGCTCGTCGAAAGATATTGTCTAGACTTTCTGGTTTGGGTAACTCGACACCTGACTTGGCTAGCGAATTGGAGCTTAAAGAATGAGGGTGCTGGATGTCTATATCAATGAATCGTTGGTTGGTGCGTTGCGAGAGCGAGATGATATATGGTCTTTTGCATATAGCGCCAGTTGGTTAAAGCATGGAAAGTACCCCCTTTGCCCCGATATGCCTCTGCAAGTAGATGAGAGGATTGACGGTTCGACCAAACGTTACATTCAGTGGTTCTTCGACAATCTGTTACCAGAGGAAGGTGCTCGGGCACTTTTAGCCAAAGACCTGAAAGAGGATGAAGGTGACTCTTTTGGTATACTGGCTCGCGTTGGTGCAGAATCTGCGGGTGCGCTAACTTTAGTTGAACATGGTTCAGATTTAAAAGAAGGCACTGCGCAAGCTTTGTCATTCCACACTTTAGATGCTCGTATTCGTGCGCTTCCAAGATCCCCTCTTAATAATGAAAAACATAAACGTATGTCAATTGCAGGCGCGCAGCACAAAATGCTGATTATTAAGAGTGGTGATGAGTTTTATGAACCTGGGGGGGCTATGCCTTCTTCGCACATTCTAAAGCCTGAACATTCAGAACCTGATGATTATTGGCAAACAGTAAGAAATGAGTGGTTTGTTATGACACTCGCTAGACAGATGGGCCTAATTGTTCCACCAGTGTCTGTTTACTATTTTCCAGCTCCTGCTTACGTTATTGAGCGCTTTGATAGGCAAGGAGAATTTCCAAAACAGTTTAGAATTCATGCCATGGATTCATGCCAGACGCTTGGGTTTAGCCGAGTGAATAAGTATGGGCTGAGTAACGTCCATAATTTGAAAAAATTCGCGGATAACCTCCGAACTGTTGGTTTGGCGAAAATTTCCATTTTGAGGTGGGCCATCTTTAACGCGATTGTCGGTAACACTGATGCTCATTTAAAAAACCTTACTTGCTTGGTTAGTGCCAGCGGTTTGTCTTTATCACCAATGTACGACTTAGTCAGCACAGCTATTTATAGTGAGCCTGGTCATCATTTAGATTGTGAGTTGTCCCAAAAAATGGGTAAGGCGAATACATTAGGTGAATTGACTCGAGATGATGTTGTTGACTTTGGGCTTGGGCTTGGGCTACCTGAAATGCTAACAATAAAAGAGTTAAATAAAATGTTAGGTTCTGTCGAGGACAAAGCCGAGGTGTTGTATCAAGAGGTTGAAGTGTTACCGGGTGTAACTAATAGAGCTGGTGAACTTCGCATGTTAAGGCAAATTAAGGTCCTCATGATTGAAGAAATGGTTGCACGTTTACGTGAATAATTCTAAGGTAACCGCTCCACAATCGCACCTAGCTAAACTTATCCCAAGCTGTTAGCGATTCATTGTTAAGACTCTAGGGCAATAACGCTTCGATTTGCTCGACACTTTCTGCAAGTGGTAGCTGTGGGAATTATTTGATGAAGCCGAGCAGATAATTACCTCTGAGACTAATGAAGAGGAGAGTGCTGTTGATGATGAAAACAGTGCAGATACAGGTTTCTAAGTCGCTTGGGGCGAAAGCGAGACAGCTTTATAAGGAGCAAAAGGGGGACGAAGCGCCTTAGAATTTTTGCTCTATTTATCTTTTTAAACCCCCATTTACTACGCTCGCCAGCAAATAAATTTTCCGTAGCTGCACCTTGCAGCTTTTTATTTTATTTTGACCATAGCCAATAGCACATTGCCCCAGCTATTATACCAAACGCATTAATAAAGTGATCAGATTTACTCTTCAAAATCATCCCAGTGGCTTTGTGAGCGTAGATTTTTACTTTGAAGCAACTGATCATAAATTTAATACTTTTGGTATTAGTACCGATAGGTTTTATGCGTAAAGATAAACTATCACCATCGTAGAGATTGTATTCTTTATCTTTAGCTGAAGCATTTAGGATTTGAGTTACCGTTAAGGACTGATTTTTATTGGCCATTTTTAACACCACCAACTTTGTATTTTCAGTTCATGTTGCATTCATTAATTTTGAGTCGTATTAAGTGTCGCATTAAACTGTGGATTCAGCAAGATGGCTATAGAGGTTATAGGACTACAGTATATGAAAGACTGTTGATTTTAAGGCATTTTTTATGAGGTTTTGGACTTGCAGAAAGGTTCTAGGATAGTGTAAAACAAGAATTTGGTGCTCGCTACTGGACTCGAACCAGTGACCCACGCCATGTCATGGCGGTACTCTACCAACTGAGCTAAGCGAGCGTATAGTTGGTTGCTATGTAAGCGAGGTGATTTTGCTTTATGGCAGCCAAACTGTCAATAATTCTTTTTGTATTCCAGTCTGTTTGATGTTTTTTTGTTCACATTTAAACTAAAACGCTTAACTGCAACAAAATTAAGCGAATATTCAGGTTTCATCATCGGGTAATAGTGTGGTGGTTTGTATTTTTTATTGTGTTTCTTTTTCAGCCTCGTTTGTTTGCTCTTTGGTTTTGATTAGTGTTTCTAATGCTTTATTACCGTCTAACCAAACCTGTTTACTCTTATCTTTCACATCATCCCACACACCAGCACTGCTTTCCTGCGTATCAATCCAAATATCATGCGAATTTTCTTTGGTTGATTGCCATATCTCATCGGTTGTTTTTTTGCTCTTTTGTAAAGCTTCATTGCTTGATTTTTTGCTTTTATTCAATAGTTCCCCACCTGACTGTTTACTTTTTTCCCAAATGTCTTTACTTAATTGCTGACTTTCTTGCCAAAGCTGTTTAGCTGATTTTGGCACATTATTGGTGTCTTTTTGTGGCTCATCTGTGGCGGCTGTTACTGTCTGTTGGTTTTGTGCATTTTCTTGGTTCATTAGATAGGATGTTGTTTGCTCATTACATGCCATCAGAGAAAGTAATAACGGGCTGAAGATTATAAACGGAATGCATTTTTTCATTAATTTTTCACCAAAGAGAGAAGTTAATAGGAGAAAGATGCCAATTTCTTATGGCTATTCTGTTAGTTAATGCTGTTAGTCAGTCCCCTGTTAGTCAGTGATAGATTCTAATAGTTCCATTAATGATGCTTTAAACTTGAATTTTTGATATCAGTAGACTACTGTGTAAAAAAACAGTCAAAGCGAAGGTCTTGTGAAACTTTATATTGCCGAAAAACCTAGCCTAGCACGTGCTATTGCAGATGCGCTGCCAAAACCGCATCGCAAAGCAGATGGTTGCATTTATGTTGGCAATGGGGATGTTGTAAGCTGGTGTATCGGGCATCTGCTCACTCAAGTTGATCCCGAGGCTTATGATCCCGAATATAAAAAATGGAAATTCGAACACCTGCCGATTATTCCTGAAAACTGGAAATTAAAATCAACGCCGCGCACCAGTAAGCAACTGAGTATATTAAAAAAACTAATCAAACAAGCGGACAACCTTGTGCATGTTGGCGACCCGGATAGGGAAGGTCAATTATTGGTCGATGAGGTGATTCATTTCAGCGGTGTTAAAGGCAATAAATTAAAACAGGTCGAGCGCTGTCTGGTCAGTGATTTAACTATTAATGCAGTAAAACGTTCGCTGCAGCAATTACGCTCAAATCATGATTTTATTGCATTATCAACCTCGGCGCTTGCGAGAACCCGTGCTGACTGGTTATATGGGCTTAATTTGACACGGGTTTATACCCTGCAGGCACAAAAGTCAGGCTATCAGGGGGTTATTTCCGTGGGCCGAGTACAAACGCCGTTATTAGGATTGGTGGCAAGGCGGGATAAAGAGATTGAAGTTTTTGTGAGTAAACCTTTTTATGAAGTGGAAGCGCACTTAACAACACTCAAACCTGAAAATGTTGCCTCATTTATGGCTAAATGGAAGCCCAGTGAAGCCTGCGAAAAATATCAGGATCATGAGGGGCGTGTGCTGGTTAAAAAATTAGCTGAGAATGTCGCACAGCGTATTTCTGAGCAACCCGCTTTCGTTAAAAGCTTTACGGCTAAAAATAAAAAACAAGTTGCACCTTTACCTTATAACTTATCGGCGTTACAGATTGACGCTGCCAAGCGTTTCAGCTATACGGCGCTGGAGGTCTTGGATATCTGTCAGGCATTGTATGAAAAATATAAGCTTATCACCTATCCGCGTTCTGATTCCCGTTATCTGCCCCAAAATCATCTTTCTCAGGCCGGATCAGTGACTAAGGCGATTGCCAATAACCAGCCCGCTTTAAAAAAGGCGGTCAGTGATGCGGATCTTTCACTAAAGAGCCGTGCCTGGAACGATAAGAAGGTTGATGCCCATCATGCGATTATTCCAACGGATAAACATCAGTCTTTAATGAGTTTAGATACGGCCTCAAAAAATATTTACGCGTTAATTGCCCGTCAGTATTTATGTCAGTTTTATGCTGATTATCATTATGGCGAATGTGTGGCTGAAATTGAGATAAATAATGGTTTATTTATCAGTAAAGCGAAAGCGAAAATCAGCGAT
>JBLHWW010000161.1:0-7882 GCA_047629075.1 Psychromonas sp.
CTAGCTGCGTTGTTTTCAATCTCAATAGGCAGCTATTGCTCAATCAAACGTCTTGCTATCATTATTTTTTCCTGCGCAATTTTAGACCATTTACTTATGCGGATTGGTATAAATAAAGCGACGACAAAGAAATGCCTTAATGTCATCAATAATTATTTCAATATTAAGGTGATTTCTGCATTCATTTTCTGTACAATTCTGTCGCCCACGTTATCCACCTCCCCAAAGTTTAAAGGGTGGATCTGTTTACGCTTGACGTATTCGAAGGGATACGAAATGGCAAAATACATTTTTGGTTGTCAATATTGACAATCATATTTTTTAATATCATTAATTTGGGTATAACTTAATGAAAACTTTTGTTGCTAAACCAGCTGAAGTCAAACGCGACTGGTTTGTAGTCGATGCTGAAGGTAAAACTTTAGGCCGTTTGGCTACCGAAATCGCTTTACGTTTACGTGGTAAACATAAAGCAGAATACACTCCGCATGTTGATACTGGCGATTACATCATCGTTATCAATGCAGAGAAAATTACTGTAACAGGTAATAAAGCTAAAGGTAAAATCTATTATCACCATACTGGTTTCATTGGTGGAATTAAAGCGATTAGCTTTGAAGATCTTATCAAACGCGCACCTGAACGTGTTATTGAAAAAGCTGTTAAAGGTATGTTACCACGTGGCCCATTAGGTCGTGCAATGTACCGTAAGTTGAAAGTTTATGCTGGTACTGAGCATCAACATTCTGCACAGCAACCACAAGTTTTAGACATTTAATAGGATTAAAACAATGGCAAATCAATACTACGGCACTGGTCGTCGCAAAAGCTCTGTAGCTCGAGTGTTTGTAAAAGCAGGTAGTGGTCAAATCACTATCAACAAGCGTAACATCGATCAATACTTTGGTCGTGAAACTGCTTGTATGGTTGTTCGTCAACCACTAGAACTTGTTGGTGTTACTGACAAATTCGATCTGAACATCACTGTTAAAGGTGGTGGCAGTACGGGTCAATCAGGTGCTATCCGTTTAGGTATCACTCGTGCACTAATGCAGTATGACGAAACACTTCGTTCTGAACTACGCGCCGCAGGTTATGTTACCCGTGATGCACGTGAAGTTGAGCGTAAGAAAGTCGGTCTACATAAAGCCCGTAAACGTCCACAGTTCTCAAAACGTTAATATTTCGTTTTCAAGAGTTGCAAAAGCCCAGTTTATACTGGGCTTTTTTTTGCTTGTTATTTAGCCATTTTAAGTTTAAGGTTCCTTCGTATCTATTTTTAATAGTTGCTACATATCTATTTTTAATAGTTGCTACACATCTATTTTGATATAGGGGGATATTATGTTGACAGAATCAATGGTTGAAAAGCTTAATGAGCAAATAAATCTGGAATTTTATTCTGCAAATCTATATTTACAAATGAGTGCATGGTGTGAGGATAAAGGCTTTGAAGGGGCCGCTTTATTGCTGTGCGGGCATGCAAGAGAAGAAATGTCCCATATGAATCGTTTGTTCACTTACGTTAGTGAAACCGGTGCATTACCCATTATAGGCACTATAACCGCGCCGCCACATCAATATAAATCATTAAAAAGTCTTTTTATGGCGACATTCGATCATGAATGTTTTATCACCAAAAAAATAAATGAATTAACCCACGCTGCATTTACCACACATGATTATTCAACGTTTAATTTCTTACAATGGTATGTTGCAGAGCAGCATGAAGAGGAAAAATTATTCAAAGGAATATTGGATAAAATTGACTTGGTAGGGGAAGAGGGGAAAGCGCTGTTTTGGGTTGATAAAGATCTCGCCGCAATGGCAAAAAATGATGAAATGCCAATGATGGATAGTACAGAATAAAGAGAAGTAAGCGCCTTTAAATTTACATTTTTATTCTGAATTGGCGCTAAGTTCCCCCTGTTAATGAGTGCATGGTCAATTAAGGACTGCTTTTCTCTACTCCCTGTCGCAAAACAATGTTAATCACTTGTAAGTAAGGCGGTATTTCTTTAGAATTCAGCGAGTTTTATGCAATACCCTATTAAGCAATCTGTTTGATAATGTATTGCATTATCAGTTTGGTATAGAGAACTGCTTGAAAGTAGCTCACAATGGAGATGGTTAAATGAGCAATGCGCCTGTTAATTCTGGTCGCCGCAAGTTTTTGACATTAACAACAGCTGTTGTTGGTGGAGTGGGGGCGGCTGCCGTAGCGGTACCCTTCGTGAAATCTTGGAGCCCAAGTGAAAAAGCAAAAGCAGCTGGAGCACCAGTTGCTGTTGATATTAGTAAAATCGAACCAGGACAATTAATTCGCGTTGCATGGCGTGGTAAACCTGTTTGGGTTGTATCACGCACACAAAAAGTGATTGATGAATTACCGACTCATAACGGTCAGTTACGTGATCCTGATTCAGACGAACCGCAACAACCCGGTTACGCAATAAACTCAGGCCGTTCACTAAAACCTGAGATTTTTATCGCTGTTGGTATATGCACCCATTTAGGTTGTTCGCCTAGTTATCTACCCGATTCTTTTTCTGAACAAGTTCAGGGTATTGATTCAGGTTTCTTTTGTCCATGCCACGGTTCGAAATTTGATATGGCTGGTCGAGTCTTCCAAGGCGTCCCTGCACCATTAAATTTAGTCATCCCTCCTCATTACTACACGAGTGAGACGACCATTCTTATCGGCTCAGAACAAGGAGATGCCTAATGCTTAATAAATTAGTCACCGGCACACTCGATTGGATAGATGCACGCATCCCCATGACAGAAACCTGGAACAAACATTTAGCGCAATACCCAACACCTGCCAACTTTAACTTCTGGTACTTTTTTGGTGGTTTAGCCATGCTGGTTCTGGTTAACCAAATTCTAACCGGTATCTGGTTGACAATGCACTACAACCCCTCTGCGGAATTAGCCTTTGCATCGATTGAATATATTATGCGTGATGTGCCCTATGGCTGGTTATTGCGTTATATGCATTCAACGGGCGCCTCTGCGTTCTTTGTCGTTATCTATTTACATATGTTCCGTGGGTTAATTTATGGCTCTTACCAAAAACCGCGTGAGTTAATTTGGATCTTTGGCATGTTGATCTTTCTGGTGCTGATGGCAGAAGCCTTTATGGGTTACTTGCTTCCTTGGGGTCAGATGTCTTTCTGGGGCGCACAGGTAATTATCTCTTTATTTGGTGCAATTCCAATTATTGGCGATGATTTGACGCTGTGGATCCGGGGTGATTATGTTGTTTCGGGTGCAACTTTAAACCGCTTCTTTGCATTACATGTCATAGCATTGCCCTTGGCATTGGTTGCCTTAGTCTTTTTGCATCTTGTCGCATTGCATGAAGTGGGATCGAATAATCCTGATGGTATTGATACTAAAGTGAAAAAAGGAACTGCTTCTGCTGATGAAAAAGGCCAGTTTACTTTCCATAAACAATACAGCGGCAAAAAAGATATTATTGACTGTATTCCCTTCCACCCCTACTTTACGGTAAAAGATATTATGGGGGTTTGTGGCTTTTTATTCTTATTCTGCGCGGTTATATTCTTTATGCCGGAAGGGGGAGGTTACTTACTTGAGGCGCCAAATTTTGAGCCTGCAAACGGTTTGAAAACACCGTCACATATCGCACCGGTTTGGTATTACACACCTTTCTATGCCATATTGCGTGCCATACCCGACAAATTAATTGGTGTTGTGTTCTTTGGTGGTTCGATTGTGATTCTTTTCTTCCTGCCGTGGTTAGACCGTTGCAAGGTAAGATCAATTCGTTATCGTAGCTGGATACATAAAGCTAATATTGCACAATTTATTGTTTGTTTTATTGCTTTAGGTGTATTAGGGGCCTTGCCCGCAACGCCTTTATTAACTATGTTTGCGCAGGTTGGCTCGGTTGGTTACTTCGGTTTCTTTATTGCTCTTTGGTTATACAGCAAAAATGAAAAAACTAAACCACTACCAACGAGGTTAACATTTAAATGAAAAAATTAATGATTGCCTTATTGGCATTATTACCAACGCTGCTTTTTGCATCGGGTAATGTTCATCTGGACAAAGCTAATTATGATTTAACGGATAAAGCGTCACTGCAAAGTGGTGCCAAACTGTTTATGAATTACTGTGCTGCGTGTCATTCGACGGCACACCAACGTTACCAGCGGGTAGCAACAGACTTGGATATCCCTGAAGATTTAATGGTTAATAATCTGATGTTCACCGACAGCAAAATTGGTGACTTGATGAAAAATAATATGGATCCAGCCGAAGGCGGGAAATGGTTTGGAGTGGTACCTCCAGATTTAACCTTAGTTGCACGTCTTCGAGGTCCTGATTGGATCTATACCTACTTACGCTCTTTTTATGCAGATCCAACGCGTCCATTTGGAGTGAATAATACGGTCTTTCCGTTAGTTGGTATGCCCCATGTACTGGAAGAGTTGCAGGGTGTACCTACCGCTATTTATGAAACAACCGAGCATGATGGTGTTGAGCATAAAGCCATCATCGGTTTTGAAAGTAACGGACAGGGTGAAATGAGCTCCGATGAGTATGACAAAGCGGTCCTAAATCTGGTAAACTTCTTAGTCTATGCAGGTGAACCAAATAAATTAGAGCGTCAAGCCCTAGGTTTTTGGGTGCTGGGCTTTTTAGCTGTTTTATTCATTCTTAGTTATTTACTGAAGAAGGAGTATTGGCGCGACATTCATTAATCGTGAACTTTTATCTCACCTAATTTAATCGGCAGCAGTGATATTTATCACTATTGCCTTTTTAGTTTCTAAACATTCAACATTTTATCCATATATTAGGGGATTTTCATGGCCGTAGCTGCGAATAAACGTTCTGTAATGACACTGTTTTCAGGTGCTTCAGATTTATATAGTCATCAAACACGTATTGTACTGGCAGAAAAAGGCGTCACAGTCGAAATCACTTTTGCCGATGAAGAGAATTGGCCGGAAGAGTTAGTAGAGTTAAATCCTTACAATACAGTGCCAACGTTAGTTGACCGTGAACTGGTTTTATACAATTCACGCATTATTATGGAATACTTGGACGAGCGTTTTCCGCACCCGCCATTAATGCCTGTTTATCCCGTTGAGCGTGGTAAAGGGCGTTTAATGATGCAACGTCTCGAAAGTGATTGGTATCCATTGGTTGATATGATCATGAATGGTAATACCGAAGCGGCGAATGCTGCGCGTAAAAAACTCCGTGATGCTATTTTATTAGTGGCGCCGGTATTTGATCATTTTGCCTACTTTATGTCGGAAGATTTTACCCTGATTGACTGTTACATGGCACCATTGTTATGGCGTTTACCTGAATTAAATATTGATTTAGGTTTTGATAACGTTGCAGGCATAAAAAGTTATATGGTAAAAGTTTTTGAGCGCGAGTCATTCCAAGCGTCAATGACGGAAACTGAACGTGAAATTAGAGTGGGAGCATAATGACTGATATGTTAGTGCAAAGGCCGTATCTTCTTCGTGCCTTTTATAATTGGATTGTTGATAGTGAATGCACACCGCATATCATTGTTGACGCAACACAAACTGCTGTTGAAGTACCTCAGAAATTTGTTGAAGATGGAAAAATTGTCCTTAATATTGCGCCTCAATCGGTTATGCAATTTTCAATGGACGATGATGCTGTGGCATTTAATGCTCGTTTTTCAGGGCAGCCAATGCAGGTTTATGTGCCTTTATATGCGATAGAAGGCATTTACGCGCGCGAAAATGGCGCCGGAACCATTTTTCCTGAAGAGGCCGCTTATCAGGCTTTGGACGGTACAGTAGGAACTGTTAAACAAGAGACGAAGCCAACTAAGCAACCGACACTGACTATTGTAAAATAATCTGATTTTATCTGATTTAAAAAACCGAGATTTATCTCGGTTTTTTTACGTTCAGATTTCGGCTTTCGGCTCGTAGCCCGCTGCTCCCAACTCCAGCTTAAACAAAATCAATCGGATCAACATCAATAGACCATCTTACTTTTCGTCCTTCTGGCATGTTATCAAAAGTGGGTAATGCGTGGTGCAGTGTTTGCGTGATCAAGGCGCGCTGTTCACTTTGTAATAACAGTTGAAAGCGATATTTTCCGGCGCGTCTTTCCATTGATGCGGGAATCGGCCCTAAAATTAATAACTTATCAAGGTTGTTATTGTTGATGCATATTTGTTTTAAGGTTTGCTGGCATAAAGACAGAAAATTTTCGGCCAGGGTTGCATTGTCTGACTCCGCTCTTAATAAAGCTTGAAAGGTACTGGGCGGTAACTGTGCAAGCTTGCGCTCCTGCAGCGCATTACGGGAAAATTCAAAATAACCGTTATTGATAAGATCCTGCAGTAAACTGTGTTCAGGATGATGGGTTTGCAGGATCACCTGACCTTTTTTCTCTGCCCGTCCTGCGCGACCTGACACTTGGGTAAACAGCTGTGCTAATCTTTCGCTGGCACGATAATCATTACAAAACAGCGCCCCGTCAACATCTATCAATGCAACTAGCGTGACATCGGGGAAGTGATGCCCCTTAGCAAGCATCTGCGTGCCCAGTAGAATTTTATATTTACCGTTGTTGATATCGGTTAAATATTGATTAAAGCTCTCTTTTTTGCGGGTATTATCACGGTCAATACGGACCGTTGGATGATTCGGGAAAAGACCGTTTAGGGTCTCCTCTAACTGCTCTGTGCCCACACCTGTTGAGCTTAGCTGTGTTGAACCGCAGTCGGCGCACTGATGAGGTACGGGAAGGGTGGATGCACAGTGGTGGCAGTGCAGGTAATTAGCTGATTTATGATAAGTGTAAAAGGCATCACAACGTCCGCATTTAACTAACCAACCGCATTCATGACACATTAATACCGGCGCATAACCACGGCGGTTTAAAAATAATATAACCTGATTATTTTTATCCAGGTGTTGCTTCATTAACTCAATTAATTGTGGAGACAATCCTGATTTAAGTGGTAAACCCGCCAAGTTAATTAAGCTATTGGTCGGTGGTTTGGCGTTACCCGCACGCTCGGTAAGGTGCAGATGCTGATATTTTCCTTGCAGAGCATTGTTTAATGTTTCTAAGGACGGCGTGGCAGAGCCTAAAACAATGGGAATTTTTTGTAATGCTGCGCGTTTGATTGCAAAATCACGCGCATGATAACGAAAACCTTCTTGTTGTTTAAAAGAGGCATCATGCTCCTCATCTAAGATGATTAAGCCTAAATCTTTAAAATCACAAAAGATGCTGCTGCGTGTGCCGATAATAATAGCGCCGCTGCCTTTTTTCGCATGCAGCCAAGTCTCCAACTGCTCCCTTGAGTTTAATCCCGAATGTTTAAGGTAAATAGGGACATTAAAACGCGCCTGAAAACGTTTAATAGTTTGCGGAGTTAAGCCGATTTCAGGCACTATTACTAATGCCTGTTTACCTGCGAGTAAAATAGGCTTAATAATATTGAGGTAAACTTCGGTTTTGCCGCTGCCGGTTATGCCCTCTAATAAAAAGCAGTTAAAAGAGCCTGCCTGCTGATTAACGCAGCTGATGGCAATGGCCTGTTCCACGGTCAACTGTGGTTTTTGCGCCGATTCTTCAAAATCAGCTGACCAATTAAGATTGCTGACGGGTTGTCTATCAACCGATTCAATAACCCCTTTTTCCTGTAATGCCTTAAGCGTCGGGCGACTTATTCCTTCTGCGCTTAACTGCTTATTAGATAAACTTGACTCACTTAACCTTTGTAAAGCCGTCTGCTGCTTTTTGGCCCGCTTAAAATCATCTACATTAAAAGGGTTTGTGGTTAATTGCCAATGTTCATGGCCCTTGAAAATGGCTTCTTTACCCTGACGCAGTGAAG
>JBLHWW010000162.1:0-7616 GCA_047629075.1 Psychromonas sp.
TTCTCAAAAAAACATCAGTTAGTGGTTTTTTACGAAAATGAGAATGCGCAGCTTTGTTACAAGAAAGCCCCGACTGCTGATTTGATACTTGAAGTGCGTCGCGCTATCGGTTGTGAATTTACTTTAAGACAGGTAGACAATGCCCGTTTTGATAAATTAGTGACAACAGCTTATCAAACTTCCTCTTCTCAAGCTCAGCAATTGATGGAAGATATTGGCAGTGATAACCTTTTTACTCTGGCAGATGAATTGCCCCTGGATGAGGATCTATTAGAAACACAAGATGATGCCCCGATTATTAAATTAATTAACGCTATGTTGGGTGAAGCTATTAAAGAAGAAGCTTCCGATATTCATATCGAAACCTTTGAGAATAGTTTAGTTATCCGCTTCCGTATTGATGGTGTATTACGAGAAATTCTTAAACCGCAACGTAAGTTAGCTAACTTATTAGTTTCTCGTATTAAAGTAATGGCGAAGTTAGATATTGCTGAAAAGCGTGTGCCGCAGGATGGCCGTATTTCCATACGTATTGGAGGTCGGGCGGTTGATGTGCGTGTTTCAACTATGCCTTCAAGCTATGGGGAACGCGTTGTACTGCGTTTATTAGATAAAAATGCCATTAAACTAGATCTTGCAACCTTAGGTATGACAGAAGAAAATCACCAACTGGTTGGCGATCTTATCCATAAACCCCATGGTATTATCTTGGTCACGGGACCCACAGGTTCAGGTAAAAGCACAACCTTGTACGCCAGTTTATTAGAGATAAACTCGAAAGATCGTAATATTCTCACGGTTGAAGATCCTATCGAGTATTCCATTGATGGTGTTGGACAAACTCAGGTAAATACCAAAGTAGACATGACTTTTGCGCGGGGATTACGGGCAGTTTTACGTCAGGATCCCGATGTTGTTATGATCGGGGAGATTCGTGATTTAGAAACCGCGCAGATTGCCGTGCAAGCCAGCTTAACTGGACATTTGGTTTTATCAACTCTGCATACTAACAGTGCTGTGGGTGCCGTTACGCGTTTGCATGATATGGGAGTTGAACCGTTTTTGTTATCTTCCAGTTTATTGGGGGTTTTAGCGCAACGATTAGTCAGACGTTTATGTCCTAAGTGTAGACAAACGCAGACCACAACAGCACAAGAAAAGCAGATTTTAGGTTTGCAGGAAAAAGATAATACGCGTATCTATAAAGCTAAGGGTTGCTCTCACTGCAATCAAACCGGTTATAGAGGGCGTACCGGTATCCATGAGTTATTAATCGTTGATGAGCAGGTTCGCGAATTAATTCATTCTGGAGCAGGAGAGCAGGCGGTTGAAAACTTAATTCGTCAGCGCACGCCCAGTATTCGTGATGATGGTCTAGCTAAAGTGTTAGCAGGAGTAACCACATTGGAAGAGGTTCTACGTGTAAGCAGAGAGGATTAACGTGGCAACATTTTCTTATAAAGCAATAGATGATCGGGGAAAGCTGAAAAAAGGTACTCAAGAAGCTGATTCAGCACGCTTGTTACGGCATCAGCTACGCAAAGCGGGTTTAACTCCCCTTGAAATTGAAGTTGTTAGCAGTGAGTCTTCGAAAAAAGGAAGCAGTTTATTCAGTAAAAAAATAAAAACCGCTGATTTAGCCTTAATTACGCGTCAATTATCGACTCTGGTTGCATCAGCGATTCCCCTTGAGGAATGTTTGCATGCCGTGGCTGAGCAGTGTGATAAACCCAACATAAAGGGGATGATCGTATCGGTTCGTGGCGGGGTGCTTGAAGGACATAGCCTGGCTGACAGCATGCGGGCATTTCCACTGATTTTTGATAACTTGTTTTGCTCAATGGTCGCGGCGGGTGAAAAATCAGGGCATCTTGATCAGGTATTGGATCGTTTGGCAGACTACGCAGAGCAACGCGAAGAAATGAAAAGCAAAATGATGCAGGCGTTGATTTACCCGCTGATATTAACCTTAGTTGCTATTTCTGTTGTGGCTATTTTATTAACCTCAGTAGTACCGCAAGTGGTTGGGCAATTTGAACATATGAGCGCAGATCTACCCGCTTCAACCAAATTTCTGATTGCCGCAAGCGATGGCTTAAACAATTACGGATTAACTGTTGTGATCCTTATTTTTGCTTCACTGGTGATTTTCAAAAGGTTGCTTAGAAAACCGAAAAATCAGTTATTGTTTGATCAGAAACTGCTTAAATTTCCCGTTGTCGGGCGTGTCGCTAACGAACTGAATACCGCTCGTTTTGCCCGCACCTTGAGTATTCTAAATAGCAGTGCCGTGCCGTTATTAGAAGCACTGTCGATTGCCGGGAATGTATTAAGCAACCAATTTATACGTCTTAAAGTCGGTGAGGCGACGGAGCGTGTTAGAGAGGGTACAAGCCTAGGGCAAGCGTTAGACAGTACAAAATTGTTTCCTCCAATGATGTTACATATGATAAAAAGCGGGGAGCGCAGCGGCGAAATAGGCAATATGCTTGAACGATCTGCTGATAATCAGGACAAACAGTTTGCTGCACAGGTAACAATTGCACTGGGCATCTTTGAACCCGCCTTGGTTATCTCCATGGCTGGTATTGTTTTATTTATCGTTATGGCAATATTACAACCTATCTTGCAGTTGAATAATATGGTGTCGGGTTAACGCATATTGCCAAGGTGATAATTGCATTAACCTGATGTTTGGCAAGTTTAAATTTGAATAATAATATCTAGGGGCAGGATAGTGAGAAGCAACAAAATACAAGATAGCAATCAACAAAAAGGTTTTACCTTACTTGAAATTATGGTGGTTATTGTCATTTTAGGAATATTAGCCTCCCTGGTAGTACCTAATTTGATGGGTAATAAGGACAAAGCCGATCGTCAAAAAGTGGTGTCGGATCTGGTCGCATTAGAAAATGCTTTAGATATGTATCGCTTAGATAACAGTTATTATCCTACTACGGATCAAAGATTGGATGCCTTGGTTGAAAAGCCGAGCGGCACACCCGCACCGCGTAATTACCGAGAAGAGGGTTACATCAGACGTCTTCCTCAGGATCCATGGGGCAACGATTATATATTGGTCAGCCCGGGAGAACAGGGGCGAATTGATGTTTTATCTGTCGGCCGCGATGGTGAAGAAGGAACCGATGATGATATAGGAAACTGGAATTTGGATGGGCAATAACCCCTATAAAAAGTATCTGAAAAATTCCCAGCAACCCGGCTTCACCCTACTGGAGGTGATGTTAGTGGTATTATTAATAGGCTTGGCTTCACTTACGGTGGTGATGACCTTTCCTAATACTTTAAGCTCAGAAAACAATGCCAGTTGGCAGGCGCAGCGTTTCGCAACCTTATTACAGTGGGCCGAAGACGAGGCGCTTATCTCTGGTAATGAGCTGGGGTTAGTGATTGAAAAAAATAGTTACCAATTTGCTATTTATGATTATTCAAAGCAACGCTGGTTAGCCTCTCGCGTGGGTGAAATAGAGGGGAAAGTCGAATTGCCCGAGCTTGTTAGTCTCGAATATAGCCTGTCCGATTCGGCCTGGGGAGAAATAAACAACTCAGATCAGGACAGTTTTATTGAAGAATCGGAACGTGTTGATATTGAAGGTGATAATAAACTAAAAACTTTAAATCCACTGATTTATGTGATGTCCAGTGGTGAGGTATCTCCTTTTTCATTGGTATTTTCGAAGGCTGATAATGATCCTGAAAAACAATCAACAACAGTTTCAGTGAGTATGAATGGTGCGATTTCTCTCGTAGAGTTGAGCAAAGAATGAAATCAGAACGGTATTCGATTATTTCTCTCGCAGAGTTGAGCAAAGAATGAAATCAGAACGGTATTCGATTATTTCTCTCACAGAGTTGAGCAAAGAATGAAATCCGAACGGTATTCGATTATTTCTCTCACAGAGTTGAGCAAAGAATGAAATCCGAACGGTATTCGATTATTTCTCTCGCGGAGTTGAGCAAAGAATGGAATCAGAACGGTATTCGATTATTTCTCTCGCAGAGTTGAGCAAAGAATGAAATCAGAACGGTATTCGATTATTTCTCTCGCAGAGTTGAGCAAAGAATGAAATCAGAACGATACTTGGTTATGTATAAAGACCGCGGTATGACCTTGCTTGAGGTTCTACTGGCGTTGGTTATTTTAGCAACAGCGGGACTCGCGGTTATGAATGCGGCTTCAGGTGCATTAAATAGCCAGGCTTATCTGCAGGAAAAAACCTTTGCATTGTGGATTGCCAGCAATGGATTAGCGGAGCTGAAGCTGCAGAATGAGTGGCCATCGGATACCTGGAAGGAAGATAGTGTCGATTTTGCAGGTAGTACCTGGTATTCACGTTACCAGGGTGTTGCCACCGCCGACGATACTTTTAAAGCCTTGGATATCGAAGTGAGTAATAAAAAAGATGGTAACGCCCTAGCTTATATTAGGACTTACATTGTCAAACCTTAATCGCACAGATAAAAAGTCAATAAAAGGCTTTACGCTGCTGGAAGTATTGGTTGCTATCATGATTTTTGCGATGATGAGTTTGGCGGCTTACCAAGTATTGCAGGGAGTATTACGCAGTAGTGAAATAAGTAAAATACACAGCGAACGCTTAACAGAGCTGCAACGCGCGATGCTTATCATCGAACAGGATTTTACCCAAATAGTGGCTCGAAAGTCTCGTCAGGAAGGAGTCGATACTGAAGAGTTACGTGCGTTAACCGTTGGTAAAGGGTTGTTTTCTTCGCAGGATCAGGGGATCGAATTTAACCGTATGGGTTGGGCAAATCCGTTAAATTTATTACCGCGCTCAAATATCTTACGGGTCAGGTACATATTGCAAGATGGACAACTGCAGCGTTTATATTTTCTTTATCCAGATACTGTTTCCGGGCAACAGCCTGAAGTGCAAGTATTATTAAAGGATATCGAAAAATTAAGCTTTCGTTTTTGGAGTAATGGCTGGAAAGAGAGTTGGTCGCCGTCAGAAACATTGCCGCAAGGTATCGAAATTAATTTTACCAGCAAATATTTTGCAGAGATCAGACGGGTTTTTTTAGTTTCGTCCGGAGAGGTTGTTGAATGATGACTTTGCTGCATAACAATTCTCTGCATAACAAAAAGCAACGTGGTGTTGCATTAATTACAGTATTAATGATCTTAGCTATCATGGTTACCGTTGCTGCAACGATGACCGGTCGCTTGACCATGAGTTTAAAACGCACTGAAGGTTTGATTTTTTCACAAAAAGTGTATTGGTATGGACAGGCATCTGCTGAGCTGGGGAAAAAGATTTTAGATCAGAATTTTTCAGATAGCAGAGTGGTTAGTTTGGATCAACTGTGGGCAATCCCTGATATGGTTTTTCCTCTGGAAAATGGGAACATCGGGGGAAGTATGAGGGATTTACGCAGCTGTTTTAATGTCAATGCCCTGCAGTTGCCGAATCAGGACGGTATTCCTGCTGTCCCTTTGCGGCAATTCCAAAACTTACTGGAAGCGCTGGGGGTGAGTGAATATGGTGCGCAAATGATTGCCGAATCCACACGAGACTGGATTGACGAGGATGATAGCAACGATGCCGCTCTGGGAGCTGAAGATAGTTTTTATCAGGCCAGGAGGGTTCCACATTTAACGGCGGATAATTTAATGACCGATATCAGTGAGCTGCGCAGCATTCAGGGAGTTGGACCAAAAACATACGAAAAAATAGTGCCTTACCTGTGTGCTGTACCAAGCCGGGAGCAAAAAATAAACGTCAATACGGTCGATATTGAACAAGCAGAAATACTCTATGCGTTATTTGAAAATGAGCTCAATATCAGTATTGATACTCTGCAAAATTTGCTGCAGGACAGACCGATAAGCGGCTGGGCAAATGTTGATGAATTCTTGGCTATGCCAGCCTTTCAGGGATTATTAATTTCTGCACCGCTAAAAATGCAATTAAGTGTTACCAGTGATTTTTTTCAATTAAGCGGCATTACCGAGTTTGCAGATCGACTACTTGCCATTGATCTGACCTTTCAGATAAAGGCACAAACAGCTAAGGTCATCCGCTATCAATCAGGCGGTCTTAAATGAATTTAATCAGATCTACAAATCGTAAATTTAAAATGGAGAGATTTGGTGAATGAACGTTTAATTATTCGCTTAGCAAGCAGTGCTTCACAAAAAAATTGTTGGCTGATATGGTCAGATAGTGAAAATGAAATTATTGCATCGGGTGAAGTGGATAATGCCGAGCAATTGAACTTGCTGACGGAAAAAGCACTTCAACGACGGGTCATCTGTTTATTGCCGGGTGTTGATATCTGCATCAAAAAAGTAGTTATTAAAGGTGCTTTTAATCGTCAAATGCAACAGGCTTTACCGTATTTAATTGAAGAGGAGTTAGCCTCTGATGTGGAAAAGCTGCATTTTAATGTGATTGCCAAAGAGACTCATCTTGTCCATGTGGCTATTTGTGATAAACAAAAAATGCATGACTGGCTTGATTGGTTGGAAAAAGCACAAATACAGTGTAAACAGTTTATTCCTGAAGGGCTAACTTTACCCTTACCTGAAGATGGAAAGTGGCAAGCGGTGCAACTTGGAGATCAGTGGTTAATAAGAGAAACTGCGGATATCGCCTGGGGTTGTGATCACTCTATGCTCAACGCAATTTTAGAGAGCAGGTTAAATAATTCAGCTGACCAGGCTTTGCTGCCACGGATCGAAAGTTACAGCCCTCTTATTGAAAATTCAGTTGCCGAGTGGTCCCGTCATGAGGCGATTTTACCCATGGAGTTGTTAGCGCTTGGGACTAAACACAACAGAGTCAATTTGCTGAGCGATGAATTTAAACCCGCACAAGAGGTAAACCCGTATCTTAAAAAATGGCGAATGCCAGTTGCTGTAGGCGTTCTGCTGTTTGTCGTATCAGTACTCAATATTTATACTCAGACCCTGCAAGTGCAGGCTGAAACTGAGTTAATCCAGCAGCAAGTCGAAACTATCTATAGCCAGGCATTTCCTCGGGAACGTCAATTAAGATATGCGCGTATCAATCATAAACTCGATACAATGCTAAAAGAACTTCAAGGGAGCAGTGCGAAGTTTGATTTTTTAACTATTCTTAATGACCTTTCACCTGCCGTTATGTCTCTTAATAAATTTGAAATTTCCAGCTTGAAGTTTGATAGTAAAAAACAGGAGCTGCAGCTGGCGTTGACCGCACCGAGTTTTCAGGCCTTTGAAACATTTACAGCTGAGCTGCCTGAACATTTAACAGCACAGCAAGGCGCGTTAAATAACAGTAAGTCGGGAGTTAGTGGCGTGCTAATGATAAGGACCAAATAATGGGCGAACGGTTTAACTTTTGTTGGGAAAATATTGGTGACGTGTTAATGATAAGGACCAAATAATGGTCGAACGGTTTAACTTTTGTTGGGAAAATATGGGTGACGTGCTAACGATAAAAACCAAATAATGGGCGAACGGTTTAACTTTTGTTGGGAAAATATGGGTGACGTGCTAATGATAAGGACCAAATAATGGGCGAACGGTTTAACTTTTGTTGGGAAAATATGGGTGACGTGCTAATGATAAGAACCAAATAATGGGCGAA
>JBLHWW010000163.1:0-7405 GCA_047629075.1 Psychromonas sp.
TGACAGATAGCAGTTTAACATATGATGATTTTGAGGTGCTTTTCCTGCAATTAAATGAAGGTTTCAGTTTCAATTCAGCTGGGCTTCAGCTAACTCGTGGCAAAATTAACATAGAGGAAATTAATGTTGGTGTGCCAATCAGTAAAGTTACATTGCTTGTGAATATTGTTGATAACGTAGCGAAACTTGAATCGGCTGAAGGTGAACTTATTGGTGGCACTTTTAAAGTCACCGACCTATGGCTTGATGGCAGAAAGCAGCGCACTAATATCAGCGTAAGCGGCGTAGACTTAGCCGATATAGCGGCGCTGCAAAAACAGCAAGGCATAAAGGTGACTGGAGAAATGTCCGGCATATTACCTTTTCAGTTTGGCTATGAGGAGGGAATTATTCAACATGGCATGCTTACCAGCGATGGCCCGGGGAAACTGACAATACAGGATAATGCGGCCTTTGATTTAATTAAAAGTCAGCAGAAAGAGCTATCATTTTTGCAAAACGTTGAGTATCGCCAACTATCCAGCAAAGTCGAATTAGCTTCTGATGGCTGGTTGGATTTAGAACTCTCCATCGCCGGACGTAATCCGGATAAGGAGCAAGAAGTGATATTTAATTATGGTCATAAAGAAAATATATTTACCTTGTTAAAATCCCTTAGAATAACCAGCTCAATACAAGACTCTATTGAAAAACGAATTGAAAAACGCTACTTGGAAAAAGGAAAATAAACGTGAGAATCTTAGCCATAACCTGCGGTTTTGTGCTCTTAAGTGCATGTACTCATACGGTACAGCTTGAAACAAAAGAGCCCATCACTATCAATATTAATGTCAAAATAGATCACGAAATCCGGGTCAAAGTTGACAAGGAACTGGATGATATTTTCAGTGACGACAGCGAATTATTTTAGGAGTAAAACATGAAAACGATAACAACTTTAAAAACGCTACTGCTTGCCGCCATTCTATTTAGCGCTGCCGCTTTTGCAATTGAGCTTGATTCTGCAAAAGCAACGGGCTTAGTAGGTGAACAGGAGAATGGTTACCTAGGAGCGGTTGTTATGAGCACTGAAGTCATGACATTAATTACTGATATCAACGCAAAACGTAAAGCCAAATATCAGGAACTGGCGACTAAAAACAGCATTACCTTGAGACAGGTAGAATCACTCGCTGCTAAAAAAGCGTATGATAAAACTGAGGCTGGCCATTATCTGCGCAGTAATGGACAGTGGATCAAGAAATGATATAAGCGATCCGCCATAAAAATTGATATGAGTCAATACTGGGGTTGTTAAGCTTCTGAATTTATTATTATATTTGTTTTACCTACAAGGTGAAGTTGCATTACGTGATATTATGGAATTGATAAATATTTAGGAGAATGCGCGAAACATGAAACTGAAGATTTCACTCTTATTTTTGGGACTATTTGTTTGGTTGTTTTTGGTAAATATGCCAAGCGCTCACTCTGCTGAAGCACAGGCAAGTCACCTTTCATTTTCAGACGCTTGGAAGTTACTTCAGAAAAGTAATAATTCTTTGGCTGCTCAGTCCGCTAATGTGGACCGTTACAGGTATCTACAACAAGCTAAAAATGATCTGAACCTACCTTCAGTTTCATTAGGTGTTAATTACACTCGCCTAAACGATGATATAACGTTGTTAGGCAGTCAAATTTCAGAGAGTCTTGCCGGGCTTACCTCAACGATTGAAGATAAAGATGTGTATTCTTCATCTGTGCGTGTCATTTGGCCCATTTATACGGGCGGTAAAATAACAGCAGCTCAAAATGCGGCAAAAGGGCAATTCGATGAAGCGCAAGGTCAACTTGGTATGGAGACCCATGTTCGATTCGAGGAACTTAGTCAATATTATTTCTCAGTTCTATTGGCTCAAGACGTACTAAAAACCAGAAAAAATGTTGAAATAGGCCTTAAACAGCATCTTGATTTTGCCATAAAACTCGAAGAACAGGGGCAGGTCGCCCGAATCGAGCGTTTACAAGCAGAAGCCTCTTTGGATAAAGCGCATGTCGATTACAAGAAAGCGCAAAAAGATTTAGATATTACGTCATCAGCGCTAACTCAAATCTTAAATCAGGAAGCGGTTGTCCTGCCCAAAGACACACTTTTTATCAATAGTACTATTCCATCAATGCATCGCTTTATCGAGAAAACACTTAACACTTATCCTGGTTTACATATCCTTGACTCTAAAAAGACACAAGCGAGCAGTTTAATCGCAGCTGAAAAAAGTAAATACTATCCTGATGTGTTTTTATACGGTGATTATAATGTTTATGAAGAAGACTCATTAACCAGCGAGCTGAAGCCTGATTGGTTTATAGGAATAGGTGTAAAGGTCACGTTATTTGATAATTCGGGTCGCTCTGATAACGTCAAGGCAGCGCACAGCGCGGTGTATCAAGTTCAATATTTAAAAGCACAAGCTAAACAAGACTTGAAAGTGTTAGTTAAAAAAACCTACCTTGAGGCGCAACAAGCGATTGAAGAAGTTATTGGGCTTGATTCCAGTTTAGCGTTAGCAAAAGAAAACCTAGTTTTGCGCAAAAAAGGATTTACCCAAGGACTGTCTAATTCACTTGATGTTGTTGATGCTGAGCTATACCTATCGAGTATCCAAACCCAACAATCTGTTGCTCGATTTCAATATATAAGCTCATTGACCAAACTGCTTGCATTAAGTGGTGAAATGAATACGTTTACGCATTATCAAAATACAGCCTTATCAACAGACATTCAGGAATAGAAGGACACTATGAAAAAGATAAAACTTGGCGTAATGGTATTGGCAGTCGTGTTATTAATCGGCTGGTTATGTTTTCGTTTCTATCAAGCGTATCAACCTCAGCCTGTCCGCCTTCAAGGTCAAATTCAAGCTCAACAATATAGTATTTCCTCCAAAGTATCGGGTCGGATTGACCAAGTGTTGGTGCGAAAAGGGGATATAGTAAACAAGTCACAATTGATATTTACATTATTTAGCCCTGAAATTACAGCGAAACTTGATCAAGCCATTGCTGGACAAAAAGCCGCTGGCGCCATGGCGAAAGAAGCAGAAAAAGGTGCCAGAACACAACAAATTCAGGCATCAAAAGACCAATGGTTAACAGCAAAAGCAGATGCACAATTAATGGAAAAAACCTACCAACGTATTAATAATTTATACAATGATGGTGTTGTTGCCGAACAAAAAAGAGATGAGGCCAATACGCAGCAACAGGCAGCAAAATATACCGAGAATGCGGCATTTCAAATGTACCAATTAATGCAAGAAGGCGTGCGTGAAGAAACCAAAGTGGCAGCCCAACAGAAAGAGATAATGGCCGCAGGCGTTGTAGCAGAAGTGCAAGCTTCTGCAGCGGATACAAAAATAACCAGTTGGTTTAACGGTGAAGTTTCGCAGGTCTTACTGAACAGCGGAGAACTCGCGCCGCAAGGATTTCCAGTTGTCACTGTAATCGATACAAAAGACGCTTGGGCGGTGTTGAATGTGCGAGAAGATTTACTAAACAACTTTGAAAAAGGAATGCGTTTTACCGCTTATCTCCCTGCTTTAGATAAGCGTATCGTTTTTGAAGTGTCGCACATCGCCGTAATGGGCGATTTTGCTACATGGCGCTCTACAGACGCGACACAAGGTTTTGATTTACGTACCTTTGAAGTTGAAGCCAGGCCGGTTGAGTCAATTGAGAATTTACGCATGGGTATGAGTGTGGTGGTAGAACTCTAAGTTAATTTAAGTGGAAAAAAGCAATGACTTTTCGAACACAATGGCAACTGTTTTACCGAGATAAGTGGTTATTCTCTTGCCTTACTTGGGTACCTATTTTATTGGCTCTTTCTATTTGGGCAATATTTTTTCACGGCACTGCCCGCGATTTGCCTATAGGTGTTGTTGATTTATCTCACAGTCAATTGTCCAGAACAATCAGTCGCCAATTAGATGCCAGTGCAACCCTGGCAGTTAATGACAAATATTCAGATGTAAGCCAAGCAAAAAATGCCTTAATCAGCGGCGATATTTACGCATATGTTGTTATTCCTGGGCAATTTGATCGAGATATTTATAGAGGACAATCACCACAAATTTCGGCCTTTTATAACAGCCAATATATTTTAGTTGGCAAGTTAGTCAGCTCAGCGATTATTAGCGCCGTAGGCACCGCTAATGCACAAATAGAGGTATTGGGATCTCTTTCTGATGGCAATACTACAACGCAGAGTGCCATGGGCAGAGCGTTGACTATAAGAACTCAAATTACGCCGTTATTTAATAAAAACACCAACTATACGCAGTTTCTTGTTTCCGCCATTATTCCCGCGCTCTGGCAAATTTTTATTGTTGCTGGCACGATATTAATTATCACTGCCAATGCCGCCAATAAAGGCGCTGCCTCCAGGGCAACTAGATTATCCGTAGGGCAGGTGATGACTACCTTGAGTTTTTATATACCCTTGTTTCTGCTGCACGGGGCACTTTTTTTACTTTGGTTTTATGTTGGCTTTGATTGGCCAATGAATGGCAGTTTTGTGGCTTTACTGTTTGCTCAATTTGTCACCTGTATAGCGTGTATGATCATGGGCGCATTTTTTTATTTTCTAACACATGATGCTGCCAGAGCAATCAGTGTAGCTGGCGCGTTTACGGCACCCAGTTTCGCATTTATGGGTATCACCTTTCCGGTTACTGACATGAATACCGCCGCCCTGATTTGGCGAAATTTATTACCTATTAGTCACTATATTGAAGTGCAAGTGAGTCAGGTTAGCTACGGTGTTTCTTGGATAGTCGCATTGACGCAATTATTGCCCATGTTTGGCTATTTACTGCCTTTATTCCTAACTTACTTGTTGATAACAAAACGGCGTAATAGCAGTGAGCTCATCGTATGACAGAGCTTGGTGTATGAAGGAGCGTGCCGTATGAAGGAGCTTGCCGTATGAAGAAGCTTGCATTACTGATGCTTGAAATTAAAGCAATAATGGGCAATTCTGCTGTGGTGTTAACCATGTTTGCTGGCGTGATTTTCTATTCATTTTTATATCCACTGCCTTATGCGAATCAGACGCCCAGAGAACAAAACATCAGTATCGTTAATTTGGATAGAAGCCAGGCAAGTTACCAATTAGAACGAATGGTGGATGCAACACCGCAAATTACAGTGGTGCAAAGGGATCATTCAATTAAAGCGGCAGAAGATGCCCTGTTAACACATAGCAATGATGGTATTAGTGGCATTAGCGGTATTCTCGTTATTCCCGAACATTTTTACAAAGACCTATTACTTGGAAAAAGTCCTGTATTAGCTTATGCAGGAGACGCTTCTTTCTTTTTGGTATACGGTACTATAATAGAAGGATTGGCGAATGCTGGTGGCACATTAGCGGCAAAAATAAAAGTATCGCATTTATTAACACAAGGTCTGCCTGCAGATTACGCAAGTAACCATGTATCTTCCGTAAAATTAAATATGAAACCCACGTTTAACCCCGGTATGGGCTATATACATTATGTTCTTCCTGCGGTATTTGTGCTTATTTTGCAACAAACCTTAGCAATGGCAGCAGGATTAATGGGAGGAACACAAAAATCAGGCCACGGGTATTGGCGTCAATATGGTTCAGGTCAGATTTTTGCTGTACGAAGCATAACGTTAGTCGGTATTTATGTCTTTTTAAGCTTATATTACTTTGGTGTCGGTTTTGAAATGTATGGGATTAATCGGCTTGCTGATATACCCACAATGTTGGCTATTTTGATGCCGTTTTTATTCTCAACTTGCTTTATTGGTATCTGGTTAGGCGCGATTTTACCAAGACGCGAATTGGTTACTTTTGTGGTCCTGATAAGCTCAATGCCGCTTATATTTTCTGCGGGTGTTATTTGGCCACTTGAAATTATTCCAAGCCCTATTATTTGGCTATCATCATTATTTCCAAGCACACCTGCGATCCAAGCTTTTGTCGCTGCTAATCAGATGGGGGCGACACTCTATCAAATAATGGATAAGCTTTTATTGCTATGGGGATTAACGTTTCTTTGGGGTGTCGTTGCATTTATACCCTTTAAACGTAGCAATGAGTCGGATTAATTCAACCAAGTAGTGGCTATCAACACTCATAATGCAGTAAAGCCAACTAATAAACCGATAAGTAAAACGTTCGTTATTTTATTATTATTGGCCTTCAAGTGCATTGACTGAGTTACGGTTCAAGCTTCATCACAGGTCGATTATTTTTTGATTTCGGAAACCGTAAAATCAAGTCCCTCATAAAAATCGCCAGTCTCTCCCGAGAGAACGACCACGCTAAGGATTTCTTCTTCGAGTGCGATGGTTTCGCTGCCCAAGTAATTTATTTTCAGCTTATATTTTCCCGGTTTTAGGTCTTGTAAGACATAGAAACCGTCATACTCAGGAGTTATGCTGGTGTAATAGTCGTTATTTTTTTCAACAACTATTTCAACATAGCTAAAAAACTTCTTAGTTATTTTATCTTCTGCTTCTGGTAGGAGGATTGACCCCATGATCAAGGATAAGGGAACAAGTCCAACAGATATTTTTTTACCTGATGCTGGCAGCAGCGTTACTGTTTGATCACGATCCGCTGTAAGAGTCGGATCGATCATGATACCGGAATAATCATAATGCAATTCATTCCTTCTATATGGCTGTACATCACTGAGGTAAAAAATACCTGAGCTGTTGGTCTCTACTTTATTTTGACCTATGCCCACTCCTACACCCACAATAGGCACTTCATCGTTATCCTTTTTGCCATTGGCATTTTTATCAACAAAAATGGTGCCCTCAACATAGCCACTATCAGGATATTTTGTATTATTAGCTACAAATGGTTTTTTCAAATTGATCACCGTTTCGTAGCTAGCTCTGACTTTGTATTGTTGTTCTCTGTTACTCCTATAGTTCGCATCTGTTTTTAAAAAGTCGTTAAATTTATATTCAAAAGACATTTCTAGACGCACATCATCGCTTTCATCATAACTTACCTCAAGTTGATAGGCGTAGTTACTATTCTGACGCAGCCTCTTTCTTAGCCTAGCGGTATACTGCCACTTAGCGTCACGGCGCTGATTATACCTCGCGTCGACGTTGTAGGTGAAATCTCCCTGGTTATAATCAAAGCCTATTTCTCCTGTGTAATTAGACTGGCGCTGATTTTGTTTGCGTACAGTTTTACCTAGATCTACATTAATGCGTATTGCTTTGCTGACATCATAGCTAAGTCCGCTATCGTAAATACTTTCTGTTCTGTCCTGGAATTTTTTACTAGAAAATCTGAAAAAATAATCACTTCTGCCATAATTGCCGCTCATCTCAGCTTCCTGATAACTGTCCTTGTTTTCATCTTGAGTCAATT
>JBLHWW010000164.1:0-7324 GCA_047629075.1 Psychromonas sp.
GGGGTGGAATAACTTTAGGCATCAGGTAGAGCAGGTAAAGACGCTCTGTCAAAGGGAGTGGACAAATCTGATCACTTAATTATTTCTTTTGGTATTAGTTAACGATCTGCCTACTCCGCAACAGCAAACACTTAAGGGACGGGCAATAAACACCACCACCAGCAAAAGGGCAAGACCTTGCCAGCTTAAACTGAGTAACGCTTGGGAATCGACATGCACGGCGAGCAGAATAAATAGAACAGAAATCACTCATACTGTTAATGTTTCTTTGAACTCCAGAATATAGGAAACGCCAACACCGCGCATATTCGCCAGTAAAATACCCATCATAGCGACGGCCAGTAAACCAGACTCCTCCTGCATCAGGTTAGCACTGATAAACACACCGAGCATAATGGTTATAATGGCAACATTGTTTAGATAATGGGGTAACAAATTATGTCTTAACAGGTGCCCCACGTAATAACCACTGCTCAGACCAAAACCCAGACCAATGACTAAGGTTGTGCTCAGGCAGAAAGTATATGTACCATCGGCTCAGAGGAAAATGAGATGTATTCAAAAACTAGAACAGCAAGCAGCGCGCCATTGAGATCAATAATAAGCGCCTTCCAACGCAACATACTGGCTAATTTTTTTTGGGGTTTAATACTGCGCAGCATAGGGAATATCACGGTACCACCAGCAGCGCACCAAACAGAATAGCCATTAACCATTGAAATTCGAGTATAAGATGTGTTGCGCTGGCAATACATCCACATCTGCTAACGGTACCGATCGAAACCAGACGCGTCACCATCCGCACATGATTTTAAAGCTCTTTAAAGTTGAGCGTTAAAGCTCCTTCAAAAAGAATAATGGCCCCCCCTAAAGAGATAATAGGAAAGAGCAGTTAGCCAAATAGCTCGTCCAAGTTGAGAATATTCAATCCGGGGCCAATCAGTAAACCGCAGACCAGCAGAGGCAAGATGGCTGGCAATCGCATTTTCCAACCAATCCACTGACACAATAAAGATAAAACGCCCAACAACTTACAAAAAAAGGTTTAATTTATTGGTAATTAAAAAGTGTCCAGGGATATAAAAGCAAAAACAGATCACTTAAAATATTCATAAAGTGTTAATAGCACTTCGCACTGAGAAACTCCTATAATAGCGTAGTACTCGTCAGCAGATGAAGGGCGAGTATCAATAAAGTGGCAGCGTCTAAAACGGCCAACGCTGTAACGCTCAGTTATAAATGTGGGATAAATGATTCCATTTTTTTCGCCAAATCAAAATCCTTAAAGCTGATCCCCGCGACATCATGAGTGGTTAACTGAATAACAACTTTATTATAGATATTAAACCATTCGGGGTGATGATTTTTCTTTTCTGCATAAAGTGCACTTTGTGTCATAAATGCAAATGCCTGCATAAAGTTTTTAAACTTAAAGCTTTTAGTTAATTTTTCATTGTCAATTTTCCAGGGGACAGCTAAATCACAATTCAGTTTTTCAAGCTCAATCAATAACTCACTAGCAGTCAATTTTTTCAGATCCATTTATTCTCTCCTTTGCAAAGCCAGATAATTTCAGGGACAGAAATTGCCCCTTTTAAGATAACGTAAAAAGGCTGAAAAGTGAAAAGACGACAAGGCGATAAGGCACAGCTAACACCACAAAAAAATACACTGGTAATAGCGAGTATCAGCAAGGGGATTAATAAAAAGTGTCATTGGATTATACCTGCTTCTAGTTGAGTATATAAAAAGCGTGTTATATAGCAGGTAAAGTGCTGATCAGTCAAAAAAGGCTGGCTGCTCAGTTAAATAACTTATCTTTTTTCAAGCATTCTATTTTGATAGTGTTGGTGTGCAGACTCTGAAAGATCACAGCCGCTATATAGGCGTTCCAGATTTTGTGCCGCCACCAACGTTGCACCTGAGCCAAAAAAAGGATCGATCACCAGTTCCCCTTTAACACTGCTTTGGGAAATCAAGGTTTCCATTAACGGTACAGGCTTTTCCGTTGGGTACCCCCGAAAAACACGTTTGTATTCAAGGATATCTGGCGTGGCCAAATTATTTAATTTTTTCTTACCTTTTTCAAAAAACAGAATATATTCATGGCGGGCTCGGTAGTGATACCCCATGCCAATACAAACCTTATCCCAGATAATTGGCTTCCAAAATTTAAAACCTACTTTTTCAGCAATCGGCTTTATTACAAACATTGTTTCTTGATCACAGAATAAATAGAAATGTGAGTTTTTCTTTAGGACTCGGTATACCTCGGTTAGTAAGCTTTCAAAACGATCATTTGCCAATATACGAAACCATTCATTGCTTGATGCTTTACTCACTTTCAGTCTTGTTGTTGTGCCAATTTTGCGATGTTTCTCCAGTGATTCATAGGGTGGATCTGTAATTAATAGATCAACGCTCGCATCTGCAAGCGTTGAAAGCCAATTTATTGCGTCATCTTTATAAACTTGCATTATACCTCTATACCAAAGTGCTGCATACGCGTCCATTTTTTGTAGACGTTAGAGACTACACTTTTGTTCAGATAACGGCAATATATACAGTAGCTCTGCTAATAGGACAAAAGCTAGACTGCTTGAAGGCTAGAAGCTGGAGTGCCTGAAGGATCGAAAGCTCGAAACTAAAAGGTTGGACAGCATAGGTGAGACGCTCAATCAGCAAGCCAGTGAGTCAACGGCCTAGAGTGGCATCCACTTCAGCCTGAGTTAGATATTGAGCCTCATAATCCCTCTCTCCGATCACCGTCTCGATCCGGCGCAGGTGCTCTTCTGATCCGTGGAGTAATGAACGATATGCCCTTTGTAAGTCCTTATGACTGGTATAAGCTAAACCACATGGAGAAGGGTATCCACTCTCAATCATCACTTCCGGACAAAGCTTAATGTTTTTCATGTCCAGCTCTTCAATATAAGCACTGACATATAAAGCTTCAAGATCGCTGATCATACTTTTATCTGTTAAAAATTCATACTGTTCAGTAAAGTACCAGCCCCATTCAATTCCGGCAAAAACACCTATAGTATCGGGGAAATTATCGCTATTAGGATCTGGATCTGGCAAATTAAACATCTCCAGTTGATCACGCATGCTAGAGGTATGAATTTGCTCTGCACGCGCAGCGATAAGCTTAAAAAATTTTTGCTGTGGATATTGCTCTGCCAGAGTTAGGTACACATCACGTGCGAGTTTTTTTCTTCGCGCATAAATGTCAAATGCGATACTTCTACAACATCAAGCGCAACGAATGGAGATACAAGCTATTTTTCTGCCTCTTCTCCATGATATTTTGCAACCAAAGTACCAGTCCCAAAAAGAGCAAGTAATGTAAAAACCACACTGATCAATATGTTCTTCATAGACCACCTCTAGTTGATTTTTTTGCACAATTATGACATTGAATTATTTTTTAATATTTATTCAACCTCGGTTTAATTATAGAATATTCTCCTTTTATGCAGATCTGTAATGCTAAAAGCTAAATTATCGGCGGGAGGGTGGGAAAGATCGAAAGCAAAAGTATTTAATTCTAAATTTTTTCTTTTTATTGAGCTATGTTAGGGTTTTATAACACTTGCAGATAAATTTTAAGCAAATATTGATCTAGATTAATAGTTCCCCGCATGATGCTTGTTAGCTTACTTGTCATTAATGTTTTGTTTGATAAAAAGGAATCTGATCATGAAAGCTATTCTCTCTGTTGCACTTGTTTCTGCTCTTTGTTCTTCTGCTGCGCTTGCTCATAATGCTGGTGACTTATTTGTTCGCGGTGGTGTTGCTATTGTTATGCCAAATGAAAGCAGTGATAAAGTGGTTGGCAATGAGCTGAAAATTGATAATGATACTCAAGCTGCGGCCACATTTACTTATATGACAACTGATAATATAGGTATCGAGTTGCTTTTGGCGGCACCATTTACTCATGATGTTTCTTTAGGTGGCAATAAAGTGGCTGAAGTCTCTCAGTTACCCCCTTCTTTGATGGCACAATACTATTTTGGTAAGCCTAATAGCAAAGTTCGTCCTTATGTTGGTGCGGGTCTGAACTATACTTTGTTCTTTGATGAACAAGGGTACGGATCATTATCTGGAACTGATGTTAGCTTAGATAATTCTCTGGGAGGGGCTGTTCAAGCTGGTTTGGATATAAAACTTGATGAACATTGGTTTGCTAACGCTTCTATTTGGTATATGGATATTAATACAGATGTTCATACCGCTGTTGGTAGTATCAACACTGACATTGATCCAGTGTCTGCTATGTTGGGTCTTGGTTACACTTTTTAATTTAGCCTAATCTAATCTTTTTTAATAAACCTTAGTGTTGCAACGCCGGAAGCCAGAAGGCCTTAAAGCGGGAAGGCTTGAAAGCTGACGGCTGACGGCTGACGGCTCAAAACTATCAAGCCTTAAAGCCCTAAAGCCCTAAAGCCTTAACGCCTTAACGTCCGAAGCTTATTCGCTAGCGGCTTTCTTTGGATCGGCAACAACAGCCACGTTTAACTCAGCCAGTACCGCCGGGTTAGCAAAACTTGGCGCATTGGTTAAAGGACAGGCAGCAGAGGCTGTTTTCGGGAAAGCAATGACGTCACGAATTGAGCTTGTGCCAGTCATTAACATCACTAAACGGTCTAAACCAAAGGCTAAACCTGCATGCGGTGGAGCACCGTATTTAAGGGCTTCTAATAAGAAACCAAATTTATCTTCAGCTTCTTCATCGCTGATATTTAGAATGCGGAAAATAGCCGCCTGCATATCCTGTTTATGGATACGCACACTACCACCACCGAGTTCACAACCATTTAAAACCATATCGTAGGCATTGGAAATAGCGCCAACCGGATTTGCTTCCAATTCTTCAACCGTTAAATTAATAGGAGCGGTAAAGGGATGGTGCAGCGGTGTTAATCCGCCATCGTCCAGCGGTTCAAACATCGGGAAGTCAATAACCCACAGTGGTTTCCACTGATCTTTAACCAGTCCCAAGTCCTGCGCCACTTTCAGACGTAACGCACCGATAGCTTCGCTGACAATATTTGATTTATCGGCGCCAAATAAGATAATATCACCATCTTTTGCGCCCGTACGGCTAAGTAATTCCGTGACAATTTCTTCATTTAAGAATTTAGCGACCGGTGATTGTACACCCTGTAAACCTTTAGCCACTTCATTCACTTTCATCCATGCTAAGCCTTTAGCACCGTAGATAGTGACAAATTTGCCATATTCATCAATATTTTTACGCGAAAGTTTTGCGCCACCCGGTACACAGATAACGGCAACACGGCTGTCCACATCATTTGCAGGACCGGAGAATACGTTAAATTCAACCTCTTTCATTAAATCAGCAACATCATACAGTTCAAAATCAATACGCAGATCCGGTTTATCACTACCGAAACGACGCAGTGCCTCTGCGTAGGTCATTTTAGGGAAGTTACCTAAATCAACATTTAGCATCTCTTTGAAAAGCTTCACTATCATCTCTTCGCTGATCTCCATCACCTGATCCGCATTCATAAAAGAGGTTTCAATGTCTATTTGGGTAAATTCAGGCTGGCGGTCGGCACGTAAATCTTCATCACGGAAACATTTAACGATTTGGTAATAACGATCCATACCGGACATCATTAATAACTGTTTAAACAGCTGAGGAGATTGCGGCAATGCAAAGAATTTCCCTTTATGGGTTCGGCTTGGCACTAAATAATCACGCGCGCCTTCCGGTGTCGCTTTGGTCAAAATAGGCGTTTCAACGTCTAAGAAATCCTGATCATCGAGGAAACGACGCACAAAACTGCTTACTTTGGCGCGGAACTGCATCCGTTTGGCCATTTCCGGGCGACGTAAATCTAGATAGCGATAACGTAAACGCTGCTCTTCACTGTTCTGCTGGTTGCTGTCAAGGGGTAATGGCTCGGAACGATTTAATATTTCCAGTTCAAGCCCGAGAATTTCAATCCCGCCGGTGGTCATATCTTTGTTAACTTGACCTTCGGGACGCGCACGAACTAAGCCTTTAATTTGAATACAGAATTCATTACGTACCGTAGTGGCAAGCGCCGTTGCAACGGGTGTATCGGCATCAAAAAATACTTGTACAATGCCGGCACGGTCGCGCATATCTAAAAAGATAACACCGCCTAAATCACGCTGTTTGTTGATCCAACCTACTAACTGAATTTCCTGACCTAAGACGGCTTCAGTCACTTCGCCACAATACATAGTGCGCATTATCGATTCCTGTTTTAAATATCATATAAAAATAATGCGTGCATTATAGAAGAAAACAGTTAATAGCAACACAGCTAAATAAAAAAATGACCATCTGCTTTATTTTAAGTAAAATACGGCGCAACATCTCGGCATGAATCACTAACGGGTAAACTAACATGAGTCAAACGGACAATATCTACAGCAAGCAGCGCGCACAGATCGACGGATTTAGTTTTGACGAGCAGGTCGTGCAGGTATTCCCGGATATGATCAAACGCTCGGTGCCCGGTTATGAAACCATTATTAACAGCATCGGTGCTATCACGGAACGCTGCGCTGTTGAAAACAGTAATCTCTACGATTTAGGCTGCTCGCTTGGCGCAGCAACCCTATCGATGCGTCGCGGGCTGAATAAAGCAGGATGCCAAATCATTGCGGTAGACAACTCACAACAAATGGTTGAACGCTGTGAGCAGTATATTCACGCTTATAAATCAGATACACCTGTTCAGGTTCTATGTGATGATATTTGTAATATCCACATTGAAAATGCCTCCGTGGTAATTCTAAATTTCACCCTGCAGTTTTTGACACCTAAAAAACGTTTAAGCCTGCTTAGCAATATCTATAACGGCTTATTACCCGGCGGGGTGTTAGTGCTGTCGGAAAAATTTGTTTTTGAGGATCCGCTTAATCAGCAGCTATTAAACGACCTGCATTTAGACTTTAAACGCAGCCAAGGTTACAGTGAACTTGAGATTAGCCAGAAACGTGCATCATTAGATAACGTTTTAATTGCCGATACCGTTGAACAACATTATTCACGTTTACAGAAAGCCGGCTTTAAGCATAACAATCTCTGGTACCAATATTTTAATTTTGGCTCAATCATCAGCATCAAATAACTTTTTAATTAATATGGGTTAACAACAAGCATTAAATAAGCTTTTAATTAATATGGGTTAACAACAAGCATTAAATAAGCTTTTAATTAATATCGGTTAACAACAAGCATTAAATAAGCTTTTAATTAATATCGGTTAACAACAAGCATTAAATAAGCTTTTAATTAATATCGGTTAACAAC
>JBLHWW010000165.1:0-7301 GCA_047629075.1 Psychromonas sp.
AAAAAAGAATTTTATGCATCATCACATGCTGCCCGTGAATAAGTACGTCAAGCAGTAATAAATAAGTTAACAGCATCACCGGAAAAGGCATTTTAATAAGATTGAACAGGCCAAGAGTATGCTCAATGACATCAGAAGAGGAAAAATCAGTTTTAAAATGAGATCATCAATCAATACAAAGCTTAAATTAATCATTCATTGATGCACACCGATGCATTTTCTCTTCACCTTTTCTGTCCATCTTAACCGATCACTTTTAACGGTAAAAAGATGAACCATCTCTACATTGCCCGATTTCAATCCCTTAATAAGGGTGATCTTCGATATTGCGTAGGACAAATTAAAAATAGACTTGACTCACTCGCTTCAACCTTTAACAAGCTGAACCTTTTTGGTAAAACTTTCTGGTGAACCTTTGTGGTGAAACTAACGCCAGAAGCATGCCCAAAAGAGAACAGATGCCCCCTACAATATGAAACCAATATATTGATTCGCCTAAAAATGTAATAGCCAATATGGCACCAAACAGGGGCATTAAGGTGATTGATAATGAAGCCGCTTCAGCGCCAATATGCTGTACTCCATAGGTCCAAAAAATATAAGCGCAAATCGAAGGAAAAAACCACAAATAAGCGAACAATCCCAGGTGGGATAAAGAGGGTAAGTAGAATCTGAAAAACAGCGCTTCAATCCCGTAGGCAAAAAGTAAAAAAGGTAAACCCAAGATGATTAAAACGTAAAGAACGATAATGGGAGACAGGTTAATAGACAGTTTTTTCAACAAGACAGTAAACAACGACCAACAGCTTACCGCTGCTAACATCAATAAATCACCCTGACTAAGGCTAAGAGTCAGTAATCGCAATAATTGTCCCTGGGTTAGAATCAACAGGACACCGGTTATCGACACTGAGACGCCTAGCAATTGCATCAATCGGGGGCGATTGCCTAATACTCGCCAGGCAATTAATAATGTCACTACAGGTATTAAGGTATTGATCAGGGTTATATTAACAGCAGTGGTAAAATTAGCCGAAAGATAGAGCAGGCTATTATAAAAAGTCACGCTTAATATCGCAAGTCCCGTCAAAGGCAGCAGCTTAGGGCGAATTATATCCCAATTTTTTATGGTGCCACGCAGCGCAAAGGGAGTAAGCAGTACAAAAGCCCCTAGCCAGCGAAATAGATTCAGCGCAATAGGCGCAACCTGATCAATATATCCCCGGGCTAAGGTTGCATTGAGAGCCCAAAACAGATTGGTAAGCACTAACCCGAAAAAGGCAAGCCAGAAAGTACGTTGACTAGACAAGTTTATCTCCATAATAAATTTTCCAAACAACAACAAATTTTTTTTAGAGGCTCAAAGTGACAGCAAATAAAAGATCTGTTGTGCTTTTTTGTAAACATCTGCAGAAGCCACTTTCTAAGACAAGCATTTTTTATTTTCACAACTCATGGTAAAAAAAAAACTATTAAGTAATGTTTGATCATAGGGTAACAAACTTATTGAAGCCCCGTGTAACTTGGCAGCTTCGGCCGCTATCGCCATTCCAAGGCCGGCTCCATCACCTTTTTCGCTGTGTGCGCGAAAGAATTTTTCAAATATTTTGTCTCTTACGGCCGTCGGTATTGGCGGTCCATTATCCTGAACAAGTACTTTAACTGTATTGTGCAGGGATTCAGATTGCTCAACGCTTAATATTATTTTTATCTCACTATTTTCACCGGAATAACGAATCGCATTATCAATTAAATTGCTAAATAAAATAGAGAGAAATATCGCCTCTCCCTGAATAATATATTCGTCAGGTCCGGTATATGAAATATCTTGATGATTTTTTAACGCTAAAGGCGCCAATAAAGCAATAACCTCCCGCATTAATGACGCGATATTGATATTTTTGAAAACGTGGCGTTGTTTAGCTTCAATGCGGGAGTGCATCAACAATTGTTGAATTAATCGGTCGGTTCTATCAACACCTCGCACTATGTTGTTAAGCGCATAAGCCTGTGATCCTTGATCCTCACTGGCCAATGCATTTTCAATATTTAATCTTAACACGGCCAGCGGGGTTTTTAATTCATGCGCCGCGGTACGCGTAAATCGGCGTTCTCTCTCTTGAGCATTATCTAATTCACTTAACAGGTAGTTGAGTTGCTCTACCAGAGGTTCAAGTTCAATGGCCGGGTGATCTATTTTTATAGGTTCTAATTTATTAACATCACACTGCGATACGGCTAAGCGTAATTCATTAACGGGCCGTAAAAACTTTTTAATTAAAAAGAATAATATAAGTGCCAGAATAGGAATTAATAAAAGTTGCGGTAGACTGGTTGATAAAGCAATTTCGTTGACAACCTCATCTCTGACTGACTGTTTTTCAGCAACCACCACAAAGGCGTTAGGATTTACCCGTGAAGGAATTTTTAATTGAAAATAGTGCCACCGTTGATTATTAAGGTTAACGGTACCGGAATACCGATCGACGATATTGAGCGGTTCAGGCGCCCCGGGAGATTTAAATACCATATAACCATCGATATAGAGTTGAAAAAATAGATTTTGGTCATCTGGGTTTTCCACCCGGGGAAATAAATTCATTTTATCGTGATCAACATCACTAATAACGCTCGACCAATCAGCATAAATTTTATACCGAGCAGAAGGTGCTAAATCCATGACACTGGGCATACTGAGCGCCAGAATTTTAGTCAATTGTCCCAAGCGTGCATCATAAACCTCATCGACTTCATTTTTAGTTTGATGAAAGACAAGAATCCATGAGGTGAAAATTAACAGGGTTGCAATGCTGACCGTTGATGCAATCAATCGTTTTTGAATGGAGATTGCTGTCGGAATATTATTTTTCAATGATGTACCCAACCCCTCTGATATTTTTAATTAATTGATTATCAATCTTTTTACGCAAATTATATATATAGACTTCAATCGCGTTATCACTCGCCATCTCGTCCCAACCGTACAAAGTCTGCTGTAAATACTCTTTACTTAATACTCGACCTGATTTTGTTATTAAAGTAGTCAGCAATTTAAATTCAGTATTGGTTAATTTTATGGCAGCACCATGATACTCAACCGTGTTTTTTGCCAAAGAGATAACCAAACCATGCAATTCAATATTTGATTCAGCATACCCCGATATCCGTCTGACAATAGCCCGCAAACGGGCAAGCAGTTCTTGTAAAGCAAAGGGTTTCAGCAAATAATCATCTGCCCCTCCATCAAGACCTTTAACGCGATCATCAATATCATCTCGCGCAGTTAAAATTAAGATTGGCAGTTTATGTCCCGCCTTCCGGACTTGACTAAGGATATCTAAACCGTCGACATCTGGCAGTGTTAAATCTAATATTATCGCCGTGAAATTTTCAGTTCTTAAGGTCATCTCGACCGCAGCACCCAATTGCAGCCAATCGACGGTGTATCCATGACGGCTTAATGAAACCACCATGGATTCACCTAACATAACATCATCTTCAACTAATAAAATGCGCATTAATCATCTATTCCTTTCATTCCATTTTACTGCAAGCGGTTAAGCAAACGACTCCCTTTTTAGAATACTCAAGTATATTACAATTTTTTTCTTGAGCGGGAAATCATTCGATGCCCTAGTTTATCACTCGGTTCTCCCCTTTAATTTATTTCCTCTTAAGTCATTCGTAAGATTTATCTTATAAAGTAGAAAGCGTCACAAAGTTAAGTTATTAGTAATAATTTATTTTATAAAGTAAAAATCGTCATAAAGCACGATTCTATTAAACATAAATACTGAAGAAAAAAATGAAAAAGTTTCTACTTGCAACGGTAATGATAGCTGCTTCAATGGGCGCAATCGCAGGTCCAACATGTACAGAAGGAGATGATAAGTCTAACTGGATTCCAAAAGATCAATTCGAACAAAATCTGCTTGATCAGGGTTATGAAATAAAAAAATTCAAAGAGTCATCTCACGGATGTTATGAACTTTATGGTTATAACCAAAAACAACAACAAGTAGAAATATATTTCTACCCGGAAACAGCTGAAATTTTTAAACAAGAAATAGATGACTAATAAAAAGGGGCTACTGTAAAAGTACAATCAATGATTTGGGATCCGCTCATTCGTTTTTTTCATTGGACAGTAGCAGCCACATTTCTGCTCAACTTCTTGGTTTTTGAAAAAGGTAATACAAACCATCGCTGGGCTGGATATTATATTTTAGCGGCCTTAACAATCCGTATACTATGGGGGTTTATTGGCTCTGAAAATGCGCGTTTTAAACACTTTTTACCAACCCCTAGCGGCATTAAGCATCACTTGCATTTGCTAAAATCAAAACAGTTTGAAGTCTCGAAGGGTCATAATCCTATCGGAGGATTAATGGTCTTCGCATTAATTTTTTGCCTGTTAAGCACCGCTATCTCTGGCTGGATGATGGCGTTAGATGCATTCTGGGGGAAAGATTGGCTTGAGGAAATACATGAATTAATAGCGAATACAACAACGACGCTGGTTGTTTGTCATGTGTCAGCGGTCGTATTATTAAGCAAAATTGGTCGGGTTAATTTAATTAAACAAATGATCACCGGGCAACGGGAAGAGCAGTCTAAATAACCTTTTCATCTAACTGATTTTGGCAGCACATAATTTTTTTAATCAGGTCTTTATACCCATGTTACTTCAAATGCTTTGTCAGGCGCAAACAAAGCAAAACGTATCTTGAAGTATCATGGGTATATATCCTGCATAAAGAGTCAATAAGTAGTCAATCCTATTTAACTAAAGCAGCCGGAAAAACTGGATTAGATATATCGGCTCGAAAGATAATCCAGTTATCAATAAGTCTAGTCAGGCAAAAGATCATTATAGCAGCCATTATTTAAATTAAGTTATGTTTGCCCCGAAACTAATAACTGCAATCGGCTTCAGGGCGACGATGCCAAGCGCCTCAGTACAGGCATTAACTAACTAAGCGAATCTTTCTTCGGCGCGATAAGCCCCAGCATTTCAAGAAGATCACGTGGAACGACCTTTGAATAGTCTTTGTTCAGAGATTTAAAAACTAACTGCGCAGTCTGATTATTAAGAGATTTATTCAGAAGCCCTAAAAAACTTGGGTCGGCGACCAACATTATTTGATTACAACAATTTTACTGACGTTGATCGTCCAACCCGCTCGCCAGTTGATGCGCAAACCGTTCGGCTTCAATTTGCTTGCTGTTATTAAGTGGAACAAATGCACCGTGTCCCCCCCCTTTGCACTGCCTTGCCCGGGACGGTCACTGAGCAAATCGACTCCTTTCTGACGACTTTCTGGATGGCTAAACTCTTTAAGTAAACTAAACTCTTCGTGCGCTAAGTCCCTAAAACCCCAAGCAGCACTTGTATTTGTTACCATTATCAACGTCTTTGACATAATATATCTCTTTTATGATTCAACACGCACACCTTCAGTATAGACACTATTGGCTGACATAAATGTGAGCTTTAGAGAAGCGGAATCCAAAATTTATGCGCGAGATGGCAGAAGAAATTTAGCCACCATCAGACGCTCATTATTGAACTTGATTAAAGAGCATTCGTTAAAAAACAGTGTTCCAGGAGAAATTTAACGATCCTGTTAGGATACTGAATTTAGTCTTGATATTTTATTTATTTTACTCCTCCAACACCATGCCGTTCAGCACAATATTATTATAACTGACTATGCCAATAATTTTGCCATCTTCAATGACTGGCGCACGACTGATACCAAATCGCTCAAATAAACGCGCACAGTATTTAACATTCATATTAGGTGCGACAGATAGTGCCGGTTTAGTCATGATTTCATAAATATTACTGCGCTCAACAGAACGGTTCTGTGCCAGAATTTTCTTAGCAATATCATTCATCAAAACGATACCGTATTCATCATCATCGTGACGTTTATTCACCACTAACACTTTTACAACATTTTCCTGTGCCAGTCGAATGGCTTCTTTCACCGTTGCAATACCATCAATCATCACATAGGTATTAACCATCACGTCTCGCACTCTGACAATCTTTTTCTGGTTCATAGCTGGTCCTCTACTGCCTTAGTTAATGAATCTATCTGATGGGCAACGCCAACGGCATCTTCAATATCTATTTGAATGGCTATGCCCTGGCCCGACTGCAGATCAAACTCACCAACCCGGTTAATTGTTTCTAATATTTCCCGCGATAGGTGCTCTTCAACTACAAATAATAAAACGTCTTTTTGAACGTCTAACGTCAGGCCAAAAAAAGTAGTTTTTTGAATAACCCCTTCTCCTCTCGCATTATTAATGACGGTTGCGCCAGTCGCTCCTGCTTTGCGCGCCGCATCTAAAACAGCATCAGTCCTTGTATCTTCTACAAAGGCAATTATTAGTTTAAAGCGCATTATCATTCTCCTTAGAAGATGTTCTTGAATTTAGCCAGTGAGTAATTTGAGCATATGCCATTACTGAAATGATCGGAAATAGACTGGCAAATGCGACCAATCCAAAACCATCAATAACAGGATTTCTTCCCGGCACTTGCGAGGCTAAGCCTAAGCCTAATGCGGTGACCAATGGCACAGTCACCGTGGATGTTGTAACACCACCAGAATCATAGGCAAGTGCTATTATCTCTTTTGGCGCAAAATTCGTTTGTATAATAACAACTGTATAACCAGCCATAATGTAATAATGAATAGGGTCACCCACCACTATCCTGTAACTCCCTAACGAAATTCCAGTCGCGACACCTAACGCTACGGCAATGCGCAAACCATTAACCCTGATCGCGCCACCTGAAACTTGATTGGCTTTAATCGCAACGGCAATTAATGCAGGCTCTGCAATAGTAGTGCTAAATCCGATAGAAAATGCGAACAGATACACCCAATAATAATCAATCCAGCCTAAGGACTCAGTGATGTCATCTTTAAAAGAGTAAAGAAATTCTGGTGCGGTCAACTGCTTCGCCATGGTTTCACCCAAGGGAAAAAGTGCTAACTCTAAGCCCAATAAAAACAGAGTCAGTCCTAAAATGACGTAGAAAAAACCTAATATAACCCGCTGTAAATTTGCTATCGGCTTTCTTAACACCGCAATTTGAAACCCAAAAATAATGGTCGCAATGGGAATGACATCAACGATGGTACCAATAAAGGTATTGAAGAATTGCGTTAGGCTTATCATGATAAAAACATTCCATAAAGCAGCAGAAACCCAAAAATAATGGTCGCAATGGGAATGACATCAACGATGGTACCAATAAAGGTATTGAAGAATTGCGTTAG
>JBLHWW010000166.1:0-7274 GCA_047629075.1 Psychromonas sp.
ACTGACTGCATAGCAGTCCGATAATCGTGGCATAACTAAAATGTGTCTTCACACCAATAGAACATATGGCTACTGGTTAACTTCTTCTGTCAAACGATGTAAGAAATACACACTTAAACACCGAGCAAGAATTTAAATTACATGTACCCTAAAGTTTAGTCAACATTTAAATACCATATTGATACTTAATATGCACAAATATGTCAAATTATCGACCTTAAATCTAACTTAAATCCCATACAATGATAAAATAACAATCAAAATGGGATTTCATCCATAATTCATCACCAAATAAATACCACAAGGGTTCCAAAGTGTGTATTGTCGCCTTAGAAATTGAATTGTAAGGTCGACAGTTGTTACACTGGAGCCCGGTAAATCCTTTAAGTACACATTTTGCACCCACCAAAAGGCCAACATAGTGCATACACAAATCCAACAGCAGCCCGTTTCACAGATCGAAAAAAAATTAAACGCCAGCCACAAAAAAGTTATCGAAATTATTCGACGAAACAGGAAAGCAAGCCGCGCACAAATTGCTAAGGAAACAGGACTGTCTACTCAATCATTAACCAGATTGACTAAGCACCTTATTGGATTAGGCATTATTTTAGAAGATTCAAAGATAGAGGGATTACGAGGACAGCCTGCAATTTACTTAACGCTCAGTAAAAATATTTTCCTATGCGTTGGGGTGGTTTTTGAACACGATAGGGTGACGGTTTTATTAGATGATTTTAATCGTGACAATATAATTCGGTATTGCGAAGAAGGCGTTTTTCTTTCTGCAAAGAAAGCCACAGATGTAGCATTAGGCTTGTTGGACAAGCTGTATTCAAATATGGATCAAGAAATAACTGTACTGGGAATTGGTGTTTCAATTTCTGGTTTTTTTACAAATGTCGAAGGGCAGATTTGTTCTCAACAAGATCCAATAGGATGGTCTACAATAGATTTTCAAGAAATGTTTGCGATGAGATATCATTGCCATTGTTTCGTTGAAAATGATGGCAACGCAGCATCAATTGGGTTTTCTCTCACGAAAACCGGGGCTGAAATGCAAAGCTTCTTCTTACTGCTCTTTACGCTAGATGTAGGGGGAGGGTTTGTTTTTGAAGGCAGACTTGTTGACGGCGCTTTTGGGAATGCCGGTGAAATTTCTGCGCTTTTTAGTTCTAATGGGAATTTACCGAGACCGACTATTGGATCGTTACAACAATATTTAAGTGATGCGAATGGAACAAATGTAGCAATAAGTGATGTTCTTGCTGCAGAAGATCCCATTGTTGATTCTTGGGTGGTAGCGTGTGTAGAGTCCATGAAGTATCCACTCAAAGCAATTCAGAGTTTACTTGATCCAGCAGAAATCATTTTTGCCGGAAGATTACCTTTAAAACTCCAACAAACGCTTGCCAAAAACGCACGTATATCAAGCCCTTCATTTGGTGGCCTCAACGCGCCTAAACCAAGTATTTACGTTTCTGAAAGTAAAAATATATTGGAAAAGGGTGTTACTTCTATACCCGCTTTCTATTTTTTCAATAGGTAACGCCTTAAATCACGCTGAATAATATAATTTTCTTCATTGGTAACTGGCTAATATGCTGTTTACGACAAAGTCGCTCGGTAATCACATTATAAAAATCTCGACTTCGATTGACAGTTTATTGCATATTAACATCCATACACGGGATAACATCGAAGCCGATCACTTTTTGGTTAAAATGTTATTGAGTGACTGGCTTAATGTTATTGCCCAACTTTTACTCTTTTTTGTCTGTCCAGTAGGTGTTTTTAACCGTTATTCTTTTCATTTTTGATGGTGAGAATAACTATGTCAATGGCACCTATTTCAATGCGTAAGTTAAAAGAGATTTTAAGACTCAAATACGGCTGTTTGCTCAGCCATCGAAAAATAGCCAAAAGCTTATCTGTTTCAGCGTCAATCGTGTCTATTTATGCCATTCGTGCCACCTTTCTTGGGATCACTAGCTGACCACTTTGATCTTCCCCTAAATCTGTAGACACTTTTTACCTAGAAACCGAAGGAAGGTAAACGTGTTATGAATAAAAAATATCCTGATGAGTTTAAACAAGAAGCCGTTCGCCAAGTGGTTGAAAAAGGCTATTCCGTACCTGATGTTTCTAAGCGTTTAGGTATATCCGATAAGTCTCTCTATTACTGGGTGAGTAAGACGAAAGTAGCGGCTAGTCAATCCGCAGAGCAAGCATAAATGCGCCAGCTTAAAGCAGAAGTCAAACGCCTGACAGAAGGGCGTAACATCCTAAAGGAGGCCACCGTGTACTTTGCAAGTGAGTCAAAGAAAAGTACACGTTCATAAAATCACGACTCCATGTTTACCGCGTGAACACCACGTGCAAGGTGTTAAATGTGTACCGCAGCGGTTTTTACGCTTGGTTGAAAGAGCCTCAATCTGATGCAGAAAAAGATAATGTACGATTGCTTGTACAGATGAAAGCCAGTTACGTACAAAGTGGCGCTGTGTATGGCAGTCCACGCATCACACATGCGCTGCGCCGTTCGGGTGGAACATGCAGTGAAAACCGTGTTGCTAAGTGGCTGAAGCAAGCCAACCTCAGCGCTAATATTGGCTATAAACGGCGCTACTTTAAGCCTTCTACGCCTCATATTGCAGCAGATAACTATCTACAGTAGCAATTTGTTGTGTGCGAGCCTGATACCGCTTGGGTTGGAGATATTACTGACATCAAGACTTATGAGGGATGGTTGTATCTGCCTGTCGTCTTGGACTTGTACTCACGCAAAGTGATTGGTTGCTCAATGCAGTCGACTATGACATCGGACATTGTGATTAAAGCGCTGCTCATGGCAGTATGGCAACGACCCAAAGCAACACAGGTAATGGTTCACAGCGCTCAAGGAAGCCAATATCCTAGCAGTGATTATCGAGACTTCCTGAAATCGCATCATCTGGCTCAGAGTATGAGCAGACGAGGGCCTTGTCTCGATAATGCGGTGGCAGAAAGTTTTTTCCACTCGCTCAAGACTGAACGTGTAAAGCGAAAAATGTACGCAACCCGAATTGAAGCCAAAGCAGATTGGTTTGATTACATTGAAGTGTTTTACACTCGAACTCGACGGCATAGCCATCTTGGCCATGTGTCTACAAAACTGGGGGAAGATCAGATCTTTTGAAAGGTGCTGCAATTCATGCGCTTTTCGCTCAACTTTCTTTTTCATTGCCTTTTGAAGTGACTCATTAACTTCGTCTAAGTATTCGCGGAGCTGAGGAGAGTATCCTGAAGCATGAAATATCGATTGCGCGTTTTTACCAATTTCCCTTGCCACATTTTTTTATAAATGGAAAAACGGCTCTTATTTCTAAAATCACTTTCTTTCGTATGTCCTTGTGTATACGGTACTTGGCTTGTTTAAGCTTAAAGATTGCTAAATAGGCTGTATACGACGCGTTTTTTATCAACCCAATTCACCAACGTTTCTTGCTCTTCACTTTCTTCGGTATTTAGTACACTACCCAAAAACTGGTCAACATTATTGTGGCTTAATGAATCTGTACACCGATACAAGATAAACTTTCTTTAATATAAAACGGTGTAAAAGTAATGAAATCAAATAGAGCTTATTCAGCAGAATTTAAAATAGATACAACTAAAATTGTCATAATATAATGGATTGATTATTCAAAACACTTTGTCGGGGGTATCATAACCAAAACCAACGGGGTAAAAATGAAGAAGTTCACAGTCGAATTTAAATTAGAATGTGTTGAGTTGATCACCATTCAAGGGTACCCAGTTAAGTAAGCCGCCAAAGCGATGAATGTTGGTTATTCAACATTACAAAAATAGGTACGTCAGTATAGAAAAGAGCAAATTGGTATCACACCCAAAGCGTGAGCTATTACTGCTGAGCAAAAAACTAATTAAAGAATTAGAGTATTAGAGTATTAGAGAAACAAAATAAAAATCTCGGCCGCGAGCGACCGAGTTTAAAAAGAGCATTCAAGTTTAGTCTGCCATTACAGTCTGGGTTCGTTAAACGACTACTGTACTTAAAGTATCCGTTCGAAAAAGTCTATTAATGTTGATTCTTTAGAATACATGTAGTTTTTCATCTTTTCAAATTCGAAGGTATTCAATACCTGATCATTATCTTCATCAGCGACCTCGAAGTATTCTATCAATATGTTCTCTACATCAAATATAGTCAAGGCTATATCATTTCGTGGGCTTGCCTCACTGTCATCTTCGGATATTGGTGTTTCAGGGTATCCGGCATACCTAAGCAGTGGTGATTCGAGGGGAAGCTCATTTGACAAAATCAGCCCATCGTTATTGGTGTCTATCTTCATCATCAATAATTCGGCGTAACGGGACACGCTATTATACGACCTAACCAGTTCAAAACCTTCCATCTTTTCTCTGGCCAGAGCCACCTTTTCGGGCACACAGAATACGCCTTGCGGATTACTATCTGTGCTATCTGCTTGCACCTCACCCTCGGTCACATTGCCAAACACGACCAATGCCGAATCGACTTTCTCTCTAGTTTTGCTCTGTGGTATGACGGTGCTATCGTGAAAAGAATATTTGTGCCCAGCGTCTGTTTTTGATTTCGACAATACCGAACTTTTTTCGTCAATTATTGTTGGAGACTCAGACAAGTTTTCCATTCGATAACCAAGTAAAAATATAAAAGCGACTATATTTGCCACCAAAAATACGCTATTTGTGTACACGAATAAGTTACGTTTCATCGTAGCCCTCTTATTTAACATTAACTCCTCTGCGAGATTGACTCAAAAGACATAAGTCTGCAGAATTTATTCTCCGAACATGTTGGCGCCCTCGCGCCAACAATCATGCATCACTATTAATCCATCATAATTAGAACATTTGGCGTCCTTCGATCGACATCATAATATGCTTTCCCGTTTTCGACATGAGTAGCCTTCTTAGTATCAGAGTCCCAATGTGATACGTACTGACCTTCAACATTATCGCCTCTCATCGAGCACGCTGCGACTCTATACTTACCGTTGCAATCTGTTCTGTTTGGTGTCGAGTTCCCTGTCGGCATAATTGATGATGCCATCTGTGACGAACCACTGCCGTCCAATAGCATGACGTAACCAAATTCGGTCGATGGGAAAAAAGACTTAATATGTGCCAGAGTCATCCCAGCATTACCACCTCGTCTTCCTCCCTGGACCACCAAGAATTTGAAGGTTTTGTCTCCGTTATTAAAGGCATAAGCGGTTCTGGCAACTACTTTATCTTTATTTTTCGTAACTAGGTTAGGCCACTTAGTTTCCGGCGTATCATTGCCACCATACCTGAGATAGGTGCCAGGGAATCCTAAATCTCCTGGGTCGTAGAGGTGATCAATATCACCTGTTTTACTAATGTACCAAGAACCTGCGGAGCTTTGCGTATAGGTTCCAAAAGGTTTGTCTAATCCTCCTCCTGGCAGTTGTTCTTTGTCTGAATACATAGAATATAGTAGATTGTCTTCATTTGATCGATAGGATCCTAGATTCAATCCACACGACTCCTGATAAAGGGCTTTCCAGTTGGAGGGTCTGTTAGGGAAATTGTCTTCGCTTCCCGCTTCAAAAAAACCAAGATTGATTCCAATTACAGTCTTCGACGGGTTCCTTTTAGTATATCTATGCACATAATCAGCAACTGGTTTCATGGGCACAAGCTCAGTGTACCTGCTGGGACTGTGGCTGGCATAATCTCCACCAAGACCGTACAGTTTACTGCATGTCTGCTGCTTTATTGAAGCACTCAATACTGAATCACGACGGACATTTAATAAATCAAACGCTGGTACTGTCATGGTAATCTTATCTCTTTCACCCGTTATAACATGGCCTTCCATGTGATTAAAGGTTGTGCCATCGGCCGTAGTGTACTGCGTGGGCAACTTGGTTATTGTAAGGTTTGCCGCCTGAGCAGCAGAAAAGCAAAAGGATGCACTTATAACTACAGTGTTTAAAGCCACCCTCCCTAAACTTTTGATATTAAACATTCTTATCTCCAACTTTTACATTTAGTTTCATTTTCACTCGCAGTAATTCGCACTGAACACCAGACACAAACCTCTTTACACTTCCAAAGCAAGATGGAGTAAAAAACATCTCAATTGGAATGCAGCGCTCGACTATTAACATCATGAATACAACTCAGTGGTTAACTTAAACCCCAAAACTTAAACTCCGCTACAGTACTTAATATCGCACAATAAACGTGAATGTCAATCATATAGTGTATTTATCAAGCTTTAGCGCATCCTGCCTCACCAAGATATGGTAATTAATACCTTTGCGGTACTTTACTGAGGTTGTGTTAGCATTGCTTTTTAGGCACTCTTTTATACGTCTATTAAGAGCCTGGCAGTGGGATCTGAAAACAGCACTTAAACTGACTACCTTTTTGTTGTAGTTCGTAATTGAAACAGATTATTCACAAATAATTGCGAAAGCTTTCTTGCCGTGATTACAACACAATAGGTCGAAGCATCGGACCGGTTAATTATTGACGTTTACCTGACTGAATGATTTTCGGTCCTGTTGGGTGAGATAGCCACAGTGTATTTAAAGCAAGCAAGCTAAAGGAATTCAAGATGTTGGTTAACAGCCCAATGGAGCGCTTCTTTAGAAGTTTAAAAACGGAATAGATACCCACAAGTTTTACCGATGCTAAGCATCACATAACGGATTATATTGTTGGCTATACAGCCAGACTAGGCTAGATGGTCTTCATCGTAGACTATTATTTTAAAAGCTACTTTTGTGGCTCTTATAAGCTATCAACAACTGAATCCATGTCATACGTACTTCGTCAGAGATATTCAGAATGTGTAACCATCTGATTTTATTAGACAGGTGAGCGAAGTGTAGAGTTAAGCGATTCATATGCGTACTATCTTTACACTAACGATAAATCGATAGTGTAAACAGGATTTTACCTCAACACTCACAAGTGAAACCAAACGACGCACAGCTAATAATGCAGTTTCAGAAAGAATTATCACACACACGGGAACTTTACATATTTTTTGACACATTACCGTTTTAGGTTGTTAATAAGTAAACATTAGTTTCTATTCTGAATAAAAGAGTTTGCCGGATAATCGAACTGGGACTCCTTGGCGAAGTGATACTGTTCCAATTGCTTTAGCAAGCTACGTAGGTGAGAACAGTCTAATAAGTATTGATTATAAATATGACCTAAATCAGGCTATTAAAGATGGTGTGTGTCGC
>JBLHWW010000167.1:0-7163 GCA_047629075.1 Psychromonas sp.
TGCGCATTTCATACAATACCGAGCGTAGGCCCTGTAGTTATTCTACATAAGCAGGCGATAACGTAGTCGATCGCATGCACAAATGCTGCCCTGCGGGTTCATCTAAAAGCGTCCTGCGCTGCGTTATGCGTCGTTTACATAGAATAACTATGTGAACGACGCATGCCTTGCTCAGAAAACTTTTAGATTGAACGAAATTCGTACTCCAAAGGTCAACAGACCCCAGCTATACGGTTGTTGTCATGGTTCGTGCTAGTTAGCATTCAAATAAGACCGCCATTAAATTTACGCTCACAAAACCGCAGGGGATAGTTTTAAATAGTAAATCGAATGACTTCATTAATGCATATGGTGTAATACCAAAAGAATTAAAAAGGTGATCACCCTTGCTGGTTAAAATCATCCCTAACCGCGTTCTGATTTTTGAAGTGAGAACAACTATCTCCTGCAACTCAGGTCTTGTTAGTGTTAATTTTTCCTGCGCAATACTTGATCACTTCATTAATTCTTTTGGTATAACTTGCGGTTAGTGGCCCTGATAGGTCGGAATTGCGCTACTCTAACGGTAAAAAACACAATTTTGACAGAGGGGTATAAATTTAGGATGAAAAAAAACCGCAACAAGTGCGGTTTCTTTAAATGTGGTCGGTGATAGAGGATTTGAACCTCTGACCCCTACTCCCCCAGAGTAGTGCGCTACCAAACTGCGCTAATCACCGCTTATCTCTTCTACAACAAAACCTGTAACAGATTAATATGACAGAATTTTTAATTTTTTTGGTGATGTTAAGTCAAGCCATTACCCAATATTTTATAAATCGGGGAGATCTACTTAAATTGGTATAATCACCATATTATCTTATTTTTTTGTGTTTAAGTGGTGCGGAATGAGAGACTTGAACTCTCACACCCTTCGATACTAGAACCTAAATCTAGCGCGTCTACCAATTCCGCCAATTCCGCAACTATTTAAACATTTTAATAAAATAAAGATGGGGCGAATGACGGGGATTGAACCCGCGACAACCGGAATCACAATCCGGGGCTCTACCAACTGAGCTACATCCGCCACTAAACTTTTACAAATGGTGTTCTGTGCAGGACTTGAACCTGCGACCCTCCGCTTCGTCACACTATAGCTTTCGCTACCATCTCTAAGGACTTTGTGCGCTGGAATACCCCTTTACCATAGTAACCCACAAGGAAATCATAGGATTTTATACTTTAGGTAGATGCCGTCTACTCTCTACACCTTCCCAATAAATTTATCGGGCTTGGCTCGGGATTGCCAACCAAGATGGTAAGGTTTCCCCGAATTTGACATCTTACACTCATAGGGTTTCCCAAATGAGGCCCAATTATGAAATGATTTCACACTTCGGCATTAGAAGGCGGATGCTCTATCCAACTGAGCTAACAGAACTAAATTTTCATAACTACAAGCTATATATTTATTATATACTGTCTGAGCTTTGAAATTTAATTCCAAATAAGAACCAGTGTACTACGGCTTATACGTCGTTGCTCTATGCAGCTGAGCTAAAGACTGATTCTTAAATATCAGCACGTTTAAAACATACTGTTAAATATGGTCGGTGATAAAGGATTCGAACCTTTGACCCCCTGGTCCCAAACCAGGTGCGCTACCAAGCTGCGCTAATCACCGAAATACTTTCTTTGAAGTTGAAGCTATCTAGCTTCTAGCCTGAATGCCTTAACAACGATGCAGATAGTACTGAGTTGTTTTTAAATCGTCAATTGTTATTTTAACGATTAAGTGTTGAGTGATGATAAATTAATCGCATTGCCTGATTTTAGAGCTTAAGTCTGATCCGACAAGCGCTAATAGTCAATAACTTAGGTCACTTTTATTAACAGCGAACGATTCAGGATTGCAGATGCGAACAAAATACGCCGCTTTAATCTGATCCTGAGAGTATCTATTTTAATAAACTAATTAAAAACGTTCCCTTTGCCGTTATTAATGTGACTGAAAATGGACAGCTGGGCTGTTTTAAAAACGCGATTTCAATCTCTGTTGATACAACTTTGTAGAATACTATTACAGAATTATTTCCCCCCCCCTGCCGGTCCTTACTTTATGTTAGCAAATTCTAAATTCAAAAAAATATCAATTTACTTTTATCGTGACTGGATGAATTTCCAGCGAATAAACACAGGCATGCTACAGTTAAAAGTGTATCAACAATGGAGGTGTTTTATGGCTTTTATCCAATCCTTTGGCGCTGCTGAGACAGTGACCGGATCATGCCATCTTTTACAGCTTAAAAATGGGCCTAACATTTTAATTGATTGCGGCTACTTTCAAGGGCGTAGTGAGGAGCAAACATTTGAACCTTTTGGTTTTGATCCTAAAAAAGTGGATATTTTACTGATTACCCATGCGCATTTAGATCATGTCGGCCGTATTCCTAAACTGGTCAAGGAGGGTTTTGACGGCAAAGTGATCGCTTCAAGGGCAACCATGGACTTAGCTGAAGTTATCTTAATGGATAGCGCTAAAATTGCTGAAGAGGATTATAAAATTGCCTTTAAAAAAGCCAAACGATCCGGTAATGAAAAACAGGTTCGGCCGCTGATTTACAGCACCGATGATGCAAAAGCGGTGTTTGATTTAACCATACAATATGCGCAGTACAATAAAAGCATTCAACTTACGCCCGGAGTCAAAACCACCTTTCGTAACGCCGGACACATCCTTGGCTCGGCAACCGTGCAAATTGAGTTTGAGGAAGTAGGTATATCCAAATCAGTGGTATTCAGTGGTGACTTAGGCAGTCGACGAGACTTAATTATGCCCGCCCCTTCTTTTGCTAAGCAAGCCGATGCACTTTATATTGAATCAACCTACGGGGATCGTAATCATCGTGGTTTAAAAGAGACGGTTAATGAATTTAAAGAAACTATTATTAAGACCTTAAATAATAAGGGTAACGTATTGATCCCCTCCTTTGCGATTGAACGCACCCAAGAAATTTTGCTGCTGCTAAAGAAAATGTATTACGACAAAGAGCTGCCAAAATGCCAAGTGTTTTTAGACTCACCGATGGCGATGCGTGCCACGCAAATTTATACACGTTACCATTCGGAATTAAATGAACCTGCCAAAAAATTACTTGAGCGTGACGGCACTATTTTTGACTTTCCCTATCTGCAATATTCACTTAAAAACCAAGATTCAATGCTGATTAATAACATAGAAAGCGGCTGCATTATTATTGCAGGAAGTGGTATGTGTACGGGTGGGCGGATTTTACAGCACTTTAAACATCGTCTATGGGATGCGCGTAACAGTGTCATCTTTGTTGGCTATCAAGTGCAGGGCACTCTAGGGCGAAAAATGATTGATGGGGCAGAGTCCATCCAGCTTTATCACGAAGATATCAAAATAAATGCGCAGATACATATGATCAACGGATTTTCGGCGCATGCCGATCAAAGCGATCTATTAGCTTGGATAAGCGAATTTGAAAAACTCGATAAAGTGTTTTTAATACATGGAGAGCCAGACAAACAGGCGATTTTTAAACAAGTTATTGAAGATCAGTTACATAAACCCACACATATTGTTAAATATGCGGAAAAAATTTACATTTAGCCGACCAAGCTTAGCTAATTACAGCACACGCTGCAATTCCAGACGAAAAAAAACCGCAATAAAATCTGGCTATTAAGTCAAAAAGTGGCTATTCATGAATATGAATAGCCACTTTATTCAGAGTCCTAGGGTCATGCTGGAGATACAGATAATTCACTCTTATTGAGGTGAACAGCGTTACATAGGACTTCACGTCGCACAGCACGAAGCGAGTTAGCATATTTTTACTAATAACTACTAGGGTCTGTTGATCTTTGGAGTACGGATTTCGTTCAATCTAAAAGTGTTCTGAGCAAGGCATGTCTCGTTCACATAGTTATTCTATGTAAACGACGGATAACGCAGCGCAGGACGCTTTTAGATGAACCTGCAGGGCAGCATTTGTGCATTCGACTACGTTATCGCCTGCTTATGTAGAATAACTACAGGGCCTACGCTCGGTATTGTATGAAATGCGCACAAGTTGCTGCAAAAACGCACACCAAAGGTCAACAGACGCTAGTACATGGCCAAATTTACTAATCGACTACAATGCCGACTTTATAAATAACCACAAACCTAATAGTAATAATAAATAATTCATTAACTTTAAGAATAATACTTTATTCATTCTCGAATTCACTTTTAAACCAATCCAGTTACCAATCAATGCCAACGGAATAAATGCCAGTGCGGTTACAATAATGTCGTTGCTTAATAAACCTAATGAAATAGCACCAATCAATTTAAATATATTCATCGAGGCGAAAAAAATAGCCGCTGTTGCTACAAATTGTTTAGGTGCGAGTTTAATAGCGCTGAAATAAATAATGAGAGGTGGCCCACCTGCATGTACTAAAGTACTAGTGATCCCTGAAAAGGCGGGCATCAATAACGCCCCCCATTTATTGTTTAGCGTGTTGAATGTTTTTTGTTTAAAGAGAATATTTTTAAGGGCAAAGAGTATACATAGACTAGCAACGATCGCTTTTAGATAGTTTGCATTAACAACATCGATGGTTAAATAAGCGACCAAAACACCTATTATTGCGCCTGGAATAAGCGACAGCAATAATCGACTATCCCACTGTTTCCAGTAGCTTTTGACACTTAATATGTCTGCGATTATTAATAATGGCAACATTAACGCAATGGCCTCGGGCGCGGGTAATTTAAGCATTAAGAGTGGCACGGCGAAAACACCGAGAGCGCCTGCAAATGCTGTTTTAGAGAGACCAATCAATAAAACAACAAATGCAATTAATGCTATAACTGATATGTCCATATTAACGTTTTGTTGGTAAATCAAACCACAACGCTTCAACGTTAGCGAGGGCTTTTAGCTCGATTTTCTGTTGTGGATCAACTGCAAAACCATCACCGGCTTCAACATACTGTCCATCAGCCATCATGTCACCTTTCACGATATGTAAATAACCAATGCGTTTGCCTGGGTTTAGGGTAAATGTTTCGGTGTCTTTTAATACTAAACGGTGCAAGCTAGCATCTTGGTTAAGTGATAAAGAGCCCTTATGGCCGGTTGGGGTTAATAACGGGGTTAATTGGCCTTTTTGAGCAATACTTTTTTGCTCGTAAGTTGGCTTAATGCCTATCACATTAGGCTCTATCCAAATTTGTAAGAATTTTACATTGTCTTTTTTAGATGCGTTGTACTCAGAGTGCATAACCCCTGTTCCCGCACTCATTCGCTGAATATCACCCACGGGTACGGTGTGTTTATTACCTTGGCTATCTTCATGCTTTAGTGCACCTTCAATAACATATGAGATGATTTCCATATCACGGTGACCGTGTTTTCCAAAACCTTGACCTGCTGTGACCATATCATCATTAATGACACGCAAAGCGGATATACCCATGTGTTTAGAGTCGTGGTAGTTACCAAAAGAAAAGCTATGTTTGCTTTTTAACCAGCCAAAATTTGCTTCGCCTCTATCATCTGCTTTTCTTAAATATTTCATGTGTTAACTCCTTAATTAATTTCAGTAAGGCTAGTCTATTGATCCATTAAGAAGATTAAAATTATCTATTTTAGTGCCTATCGTTCTGTTTTAGTGAATGTTGTTCTGTGTGCATAATAAACATAATTTTTCGAGTCATGAGACTACATTGCGCAGTTGTAAACATTGCACTTTTAATGCGTCTAAAAAAGCACGGGCAGCGGGACCCAAGTTATCAATATCTGCGAAAATCAGGTAGAGCGCTACTGAGCGTTGGCCATTATGAGTTAAAGGGAGAGGGATCAGTTGACCTTGCGTCAGTTTATCTCTGATAGAGCTAATGGGTAACCAAGCAAATCCAAAACCACTGGTTATCATTTCAATAGAGGTTTGCATATGACTGACTGTCCAGCGTTGATTAGCGCCTAACCAGCCGGCTTCTTGTTTGTTTATTTGCGAGGAATCACGAAGCACAATTTGGCGATGACTTTTTAAGTCTTCTAGTGTTAATTCTCTTTGTAGTTGGTGCAGTGCATGAGTTGGGCTCGCCACCGCGATAAAATCAATTTGGCAGAGCTCTTCGCTGAAGCCATCTATTAAGGGGGTTGGGGATATGGCGATATCCACCTCTGTGTTGTCGAGTAACTCGCTGGCGCCATTAAGCACGGTTTCTATCAACTCTGTTTGTAACATTGGGTATTGCGTAGACACGCTTTCTAATACTTTAAATAGCAGGTGTTGAGGGAATATTTCATCAACGGCAATCTTAAGCTGACTTTCAATGCCTTGGGCAAGTGTTTGACCGACAACTTCAATTTTGGCCGCTTCATCAAGCAGAAAATTTGATCTCCTTAACATAAGTTCGCCGGCCTCAGTTAACTTGGTTTTTCTTCCTTCTATCACAAATAATTTCACCCCGAGCGAGGCTTCTATTTTTCCAACTGCATTATGAATACTGGACTGGCTTTTATGTACATTCGCAGACGCTTGGTTAAAACCGCCAAATTTCACCACAGCACGAAACATTCGCCATTGCTCTAACGTTACTCTAAGCATTGATTACCTCTACAATCACTTGGTGTTGTGTCATTTTTTCTGATTTTTGGTGTAGCCACTTAGGAATATTCAACATATTTAATCTCTTTTACTGTTGGATTGTAGTGATCACTTTAACTTGGTGATGAAGTGTTTTATGCACAGGGCATTTGTCTGCAATGCTTAATAATTTTTGACGTTGCGCTTTAGATAGTTCACCCACCAGCGTTATGTGACGATTTATCATCTCTGAGTATTGGGTTTCTTGATCGCAGTTTTGACAATCTTGGTGATAGTTTTTATGGTGCTTTAACGTCACGCTGATGTCAGTAAGGGGGATTTTTTTGAGCTTTGCATACATTCTTAATGTCATGACCGTACAAGTGCCTAGCGCAGCTAACAGATGTTGATAAGGATCAGGACCGAGGTTCTGTCCGCCAGCTGCCACTGGCTGATCGGCTAACCAATAGTGGTCATTACTGACGACGTTAAGCGTGAAGTTATGATCTTTTTCTGAGACCACTACGCTAGCCTTGTCTATATTTTCGATTGCAGGCTTTTTGTCTTCT
>JBLHWW010000168.1:0-6901 GCA_047629075.1 Psychromonas sp.
GCTGTGGCATAGCTCACCGACCAGCATAAAAATAAAGCACCTTATCGTTTAGAACAGTGCAAAAAAAGCCCATAAAAGAGGACTAGACTGCCAATATTAAAAACAATCACTCAAGCTTGATGTTAAATTTAATCTGCATTACATTACAAACGCTTAAAAAATAGCCTATACTTGTTCGTTAATTAATCACGTTAAGGAGCAAAAAGTAAATGAATACCCTTGTTGAAACTAGATTGCAGCAACACAATCCGCTAGTTCATTGTGAATTGATGCAAGTCGCCTCTCATGTCCAACGCTTTAATGGTGAACATATAATCAATACCTTGATGATGGATGGCTACGATTCCCCATTTAAATATGGCCGCAAAAATAAATGTCGAAATCTTAAAGGCAAACAGGTCGACCTCTCCTATTATCCTTCAATAGAAGTCATCGCCGACTTTGAAATGAACATTATGAAGGTTGTGCAAATCAAAGTCATTTCAATTTAATAAGACGCTTTGCTTGTACCCAAGCTACTTCAAAATGCAGATTCAGAGCTTTGCCCGAATGCCAGAACAAGGTGCAACATGAAAATAATGGTTATTCCATTTTCATGTGTTGTAACCTGGACTAGCTTTTGGGGAAAACTTCGAAAAAAAGCTGAACATCCAAAGCGTTGTTAGGCTGTCAACTTAATTTTTTCTGCATTGCTATTAAGCAAGTCGGCCAAAAAAAGTCATTCTAGCGGATGCCGATAAAGCCACATCGGGCTCTGAATTATAGGCTAACACCACCAGCATACGTGTTGTATCACCAATAGTCGGTGTCACACGATGAATCGCATTACGGCCTCGAAACAACACTAATGAACCAGGTTCAATAGTCAGAGATTTGACCTCTTTTTTTTCTGCTAACACCTCTCCAACACCTTCAAAGTTCATTTCTCCAAGGTCTGCGTTACGCATGTTATTGAGGTATTCAAAAGACCCTCCTTGTTCTGGCTTTTGAATTAACAAAGTGATGGCAAACGACGAATTATCAAAATGCCATCCTAATTCTTGACCTGCACTGGCATAATGTAGGTTAATAGAAGAAAGAGGATCAGCATATTCATGCAGTGCTTTTATGCCCAAAACTTGGGTTAAGAATGTTCTAAATAAAGCAGCGTCATAAATAACTCTTAATGGCGAATTTTGTGAAATTTGATCATCCGTAATACACCCTTTAGAAGAGTTAATTTGTTTATTTTTAACATGATCTAAAGCATAATCAGGATCAATATCAGTCAAATACACATTATGTGTGTTCGATGTATACCAAGCTAAGCTTTGTTTTTCTTTACCTTGATCAACAATGGCTCGAATCGCCTGTTCAGTTAAAAAATCAGGTAAGACAATGGCCCCTTCCTGCTCAAGCGTTGCTTTACAATATTCAACTAACACATTGTTTTCAAGATTATACTTCGATGTATTTAATACTTCTGATAACAACATATTCGATATCCTTTATCTTGTTGATGATCATTCAATTGTTCTGTGCTTAAGAGTAACCAATAAACCTTACGATGAATAACAATATATTTATGGCCTATCAAAAAATGGGATAGCCAAAGCTTTTCGTATCTAAAGCAGCAAACCAATGTGGCCAGTAATTTTCATACATTTTTATTACTTGGAAAATTATTTTAGCAAAGGAGATCATAGGAAGAATTGAACGGCGGTTTAAGATCATTAGATCTACACCAAGGGAGTCACCTATTAGATCTTCTTTTAAACAGCACTAGGAAAGTAAAAATGAAACCAGGCTGTTCCAGTCCGCTTAATTTTTATTGTTATTTACTCAACAGCTTCTACAACATCTTTGTTTTTGGCGTCTGTTGTTAAATGCCACCTATTTTCTAAACCGGATGCCCACTGCCATCGGTTATATAGCTTTGGCTAGTAAATTTATTAACAAAAGCAGTTATAGTACCGTCGGATTTTTCAATGATTGTCGCGCCATCTTGCCAAATAGCGTTTTCAGACCACCAACTTGTTCCACTAGAATTCCCTTGGTGTTGATGGATATTATGGACGCCTAAATCGCCACTGCTAAAAGGCTCTCCAAAAACATATATTTTTGTTACATTGTCGGTATTTAGAATACTTTCTAATGCATTTAGCATTTTATCCCCCGTATTACTATTCCAGCCGTATCCCCGCCTCAACATTAGCCCCTCAATGAGACTGATTAAATGCCCCATAAAAAAATAGCGCATCCATTTTCTAAGGCTATTGGGTATTTTTGGAACAAGGTACGTACTTCGAATGTAATCAATTGCGCCTGAAGTCGCATTAGAAAATAATTCATGGTAACCGTTGCTGAGCGTTGAAATGATATACAAATCTGAGGGGGTCAGCGAAATTATTTTATACTCTACGCCAACCGATGTATTGGGGGTGCCTACATCAATTGCACAAGTGTATTCACCGTCAAGAGTCTTTATTTTTAATATACCGTGATAGTGGTTACCATAAAAATCAGGGTTATCTCTTGTAAAGCTAACAAAAGTTCCTATCGCAACCCCATATCCATCAGATAATGGCATTTTAGTACTCCTTATTTGTTTCTCAAATTCCTAAAAAACAACAATCAAACTTAGATTTAATCTACAAGTGTAGTTGCACATAACAGTGTAGTGCTATGCGGCTCACAAATAAAAAATCCCCTCTCGGCTACATTCATTAATAGCCCATAGGGTACGCTCTATGAACCCTAACAATAATACCAAACGCATTAATAAAGTGATCAGATTTACTATTGAAATTCATCCTGACGGCTTTTTGGGCGTCAATTTTTCATGTGCAGCAAGTGCTCATAAGCGTAATACTTTTGGTATAACGGCAAACCTAAAATTAATTTTAATTGACATTATAAAAAAAGTTAATGATCTTTTATTTAAAAGTAAACGTATTTAGTAGCGCGAATCATCATCCGATGATTTGAGCGTTCACTTGAAAGGAAAGTATTATGTTAAACAAAATATTGACTATTGGTGCGTTACTAATGAGCAGTTTGATTTTTATGCCTTTGGCACAAGCAGACGGTCATGGCATGAAAAAAGATATCGTTGATGTGGCTGTTGAAAACGGTTCGTTTACGACCCTGGTTGCAGCATTAAAAGCAGCTGAACTGGTGGATACTTTAAAAAGTAAAGGACCTTTTACTGTGTTTGCACCAACCGACGAGGCCTTTGCTAAATTACCAGCAGGCACGCTAGAAATGTTACTACTGCCTGAAAACAAAGAACAGTTAGTTTCGATACTAACTTATCATGTAGTTGCCGGCAAAGTGATGGCCGCAGATGTCATGAAACTCAACAGCGCAGCAACGGTTCAAGGGCAAGATGTTATGGTGGATACCATGGGCGGTAAGGTGATGATCAACGATGCGACCGTAGTAATAGCAGATGTTAAAGCGAGCAATGGTGTTATCCATGTAATAGATGGAGTGATGTTACCAAAGTAATTTCCACTTACCAGGGGACAGTTTAGTCATTAAGCAGTCCCCTATCAGTATTATTCTTACCTCTGTAAAAAGATCGAACAGCCAAAGCTTTTCACTCCTAAAGCAGTGATGATGATTTGAACAATAAATCTGCTCACTTGATTAATACCTCTGATATGATCACTTTTGATAAGATATTTTTTACAAAGTATTGCCCCGATTCCAAATAATAAAGTGTCCACCGGGTTGCGCAACTAGCCTTTAGGCTCGGCCTGTTGCATTTGCCAGCCTGAGGTGGGATTTAAAACAACAAGGTATCCACCTGTTGCAGGGACTGAGACTTTTTATTCACTTTTTGAAAAAATAAAGATATCTTATGGATATCAAAAATCGCAAATTTTTATACCATCTTGAAAATTAAAAACAGCGAAATGAACTATAAGCACCACAGATTACTGCAAGCTAACCGTGCTTATCAAGTATCCCGCCCTTTTAAATAAGAGCACTTAAATCTAAGCCAGAGGCATCAACAGGTGGGCACCAGAAATAAGCTCCGGTGACTGGACGGCTAAACTCAAATAGACCATCGGTAATACCGTCTTCCATTCCAATCATGCGTTTAAGCTGTACCTCATAAGGGTAATAGCTGGTTGCAAAACAGACAAACTGCAATCCACAACGCCCATTTTGTGCCCAAGGCAATGAACGACGCCACATAAAAGCTTCCGGTGTAAAGCTTTCCTGCGCAGTACGTTTGACATGCGCAGAGACCGGCGCGTCGTCTAACTCCTCATTATCACTTAAACGGCGGCCAATAATATGATCCTGATGTGTTTGTGGCAGACTTTTAAGGTGCTTAATATCATGAATCCAAGATTGTACCGCTACCAATGATGAACCATTGATGCCCCTTTTCTCGCTTTTAATAATGGCCGTTCTAATCGCATCGTCATCCTGCGGATTTTCGGTGCCATCCTCATAGCCGCTTAAATCTAGATTTTGACGATACGTAAAAGCCGGAACTTGTTCGGTCAATACAAAACCATCAGCAACGGCTTGAATAACTGACTCTGCGCTAAACATAGTTTCACCCGGATCGCTTCCACTGACACGAACCCATAACGCACCATGAGAAGTGGGAATGGTGATGGCTCCAAATTGCAGAGATGGCATGGATTTTAGCCCTTCAATTACGCAACTAAATGTTTTCATAAGACTGACGCCAAGCCCCACTAACATAGAGTCGTTATCAAAAATTGACTGCAGTGCCTGTAGTGAAGGTTTGGCTGTGCTGCCTGGCTTGCACTCAAAAGTCAGAAATTGTGCATGAGTGGGTAAGGGAGCAAGGATTTGATCTTGATAAATCGGCATAAAACATCCTGTTTTTAAATTAAGTAAGTTTAAACTATCATCTTATACGATTCTTGACCGATCACATTATTATCAATTTTATTAGGAGGGATAAAAAATAATATAAATATAAATATAAAATTTATAAATACAGCCGTTTATAAAGGCATCAATGTTAATTTTTTAATGCTCAAATGCAAAAAAGCTGAATACCCAAACCTTGGTTAGATTAATTTTCAACCATTAAATCAATGGATATCCCGCAGTTTAATTAGGCAGACAAGAATAAAAAACGTGGGTCAACTTATGGCAGCCAGCAACTAAGAGGGAAAAAATTTAATGGCTTACCATCTATTATGTGAGAGAAAGTACCCAACAGCACAAACGCTACTATTACTCTGTAACACCGATAAATTTGTTCACTTTTTTAGTTATGCATAATCGCCTATTCACTTTTCTAGAGACAATAACAGCAATAATCATTAGCGGGAAAAAAAACAATCTTTTCCCTGTATCAGTTAAACTCATATACCATTCGGGATTTAAAAAAGCGATAAAAAAAACAGGCAAGATAGCCAGAACAACAACAAAAATAATGGTCATCGTTAACTGAATTAAATTACGTAAGACAAATGCGAATAAAGTATGCTGCATGCTGTTTTTGATCCTTAAAAAATATAAACGCCCTGCTCACCGGCGAATAAGTTGGTGTTGTGTTTGCTGCTTTTTGTTTTAGCAAAACGACGAAAAATGTATCAACTTAAGTGTTATCTAGATTTATAGTGCAAGGCTAAATTAGAGAAAAATATAATCAATTCCACTGTTCCTCAATAGCCCACTTTCTATTAAATAATCAGCATCAGAGCCCTCCTCAATTAACTGCTCTAATCTAAAAGGGAAAATTACACTATGAATTGTCTAAGGGTGTATTAGGGTCTGCATTCTCACTAGCACACATTTTAAATTTAATTTATTGATAAAAATCATATCATAACCAGTTTATAAAACAGCTAGATAGATCCAATTCTTGATTATAAACCGATACTTTATATCGGGGAAAAAAAACCTATTTTCATTTATTGAGATCTCTATCAATGGGTAAGCGGAAACACCCAAAATTTTTCCAGGGTACAAAAAACAGATAGGATAACCAAAGCTTTTCGCTGTAAAGCACCAAACCACTGCGGTTAAGCAATTTCCGACCGTTTTTCTGGATCAATCAATTCCTTTAGCAATTGGATACATGGAGCGACAAATTTTCAGGAAAAAATTTGAACGTTGGAATTTACGACAACGACCTGAAAGGCGTAGAGCATGACGCTGAAGTCATTTACGTCAGTTTAGGTTCATGAAGCTCTGCGGGCCATGTTTTCTTTTGCTATTGAAGAGCATGACTGCCTCTAACTTTAAAGGCTTACAAATAACCAGTACGGTATTTACATTACCAGCGGAGCGTGGCAACGAGCAACACGCCTGCAAAGGCGGCACTCCAACAATGAAAGTTAAACCAACAGCCACAAGCGAAAGCTTACGAATAACAGATGCAGCTATCTACATTACTATTCAGAGTGCAAACCGGTGCGGACAAGCAAAGCTTTTCCGATTGCCACGACCCCCTACGGAACCATAGTGTCCCATTGGGGCTAGTAAACACCACTTGATAAGCGTACACTTATCAACCTTTTCCCCCCATATTCTTTCCAAAAGCGAGTAAAAATGCCCCATAAGTCCAATCAAGCTTGCTGTGATCACGGCGGAAAACGCAGCGGTTGCGGTCGCAAGCCCGGTGTAAAAACCCAACCTATTCGCCTGCCGGCATGGTTGCTTGAGAAATTGAGTGAACAAGGAGACCCAAGGCAGCTGATTATTGACGCCTGCCTTGCGCAGCATCCATCAATTTGTAATAAAGGTCTCGCGAGCAATGACTAAATCTAAATTTATACTGCACTATTTCCGGTTAAACAAATTTTCTTATATATTTGCAATTGTCTGTATTTTTCTCGTTAATTACCTGCAGGTGGAAATTCCGCGCTATATAAAGCTTGCCGTTGATTTACTCAACGAGTCAACACTTGCCTCGAAA
>JBLHWW010000169.1:0-6893 GCA_047629075.1 Psychromonas sp.
GTTTGCCAAACTCCACTTAACGAATAACAGTAGCGCAAACCGATTAAGTTGTTGCTGGTAAGGGCAGTGCTTAATCTCAACTTAACAGTTTGCCAAGCTCCACTTAACGAATAACAGTAACGCAAATCGATTAAGTTGTTGCTTGCTTAACCTCAACTTAACAGCTTGCCAAGCTCCACTTAACGAATAACAGTAGCGCAAACCGATTAAGTTGAGTGGAACGAGTAATTATTAAGCAGTCGCAGTTAAATTGTCAAATAGCGGTTGTAATATCTGCTTCATCACGTATAATTCTGTTCATCAAGTCGTTACCTAAACACTTGATAACAGTGACAATGGTAGGCTCCTTGGTTCCTCGCATTGAAAACTTGTTAACCTGGTCAGAGCCGGAAGGCAGCAGCCATAGCAAGCGATTCAAGTGCCGAGGGTTCGCTGGGGAGTCTGCCACCAATCCCCCCAATACAATCATTCTTAGTGTTCCAAAGGTCTAATAATGAATCAATACCAATCTAGATTTGATACCTCTCTGAAAAAACAGCATTTTCTTCCAAAATATTGGGGAATATGGCTGTTGTTGGGTTTGTTATTTCTCTTCAGTTACTTACCCATTAAATGGCGAGATTGTTTTGCTACATTTATTGCTGATAAATTATATGGTGCTAAATTTTTAAATAAACGTAAAAGAATTGCATTTATCAATTTGGGATTGTGTTTTCCGGAATACACTCAGGCAGACAAAGATAAGCTGATGCGTGAAAACTTCCGCTCGGTGGCGCAAATCTTATTATCACTAGGTGAAATTGCTTTTCGCAGTCAGGCATTTTTAATTAAACGCATCAATTTTATTGGTGAGCATTATATTAAAGAAGCCGAAGCACAAGATAAAGCCATTATTTTTTTGGCACCGCATTGTTATGGTTTAGATTTTGCGGGAGCAGCCGCTGTTTCGGCAAGAGGTTACCCGTTATCAAGTATGTTTAAAGATTATAACAATCCTATTTTTGACTGGTTTGTAACAGGTTATCGAACGCGCTTTACCAAGCTTGCCGGAAAGGGGACCTTGTACCATCGTTCCGAAGGTTTAAAGCCTGCAATTAAAAGCTTACGTGACAAAGCGCATTTTTATTATTTACCCGATGAAGATCATGGCCGTGAGAACAGTATTTTCACTGACTTTTATGCCACTAAAAAAGCCACTTTGCCAGTTATTGGGCGGCTGGCTAAATTGGGGCGTGCCGTGGTCATTCCCATTTATACCTCATACAACGCAAAAACATCAAAAATAGATGTCATTTGTCATGCGCCGCTAGAAAATTTATTGGAGGGAGATCAACAGCAGCAGACCGAGTTGATGAATCGTGCCATTGAAAAAGTGATAGATGAAAACAGAGCGCAGTATATGTGGACACTTAAGCTCTTAAAAACCCGTTCAGAGGAAGGGCATAATATCTACAAATAATATTTTTTTTGGAGGGCAAGCTTGCCCCTTTTTTAATCTAATCCCTGAATCATAATAGATACCCATGATACTTCAAGATGCAAAGTCAGCAAGGAAAATTGTGCTGAGATGCTCGGCATAAAATTGAAGTATCGTTATTCTACAGTGAGATTTTATAACAATGTAGATTGGCACAATTTACCTTGCCCTACGGGGCGTAAGTTCGAAAATCGGTGCTGCGTTGCAGCAATCGAAAAGGGAATAACCATTACCTCATGCTGCGTCTTGCTCTGGTCTTTGACCTTGCGTCTGACAAAGCATTTTGAAGTAACATGGGTATAGCTTTACTGCGCATTGATTCGCTGCCCGGTAACGCTTTTACTGTCATCACTTAATAAATACAAATAGCTAGGCATAATGTCCGTCGCTGTTTTTAAGAGAGAACTGTCTTCGGCAGGGTACGCACTGGCGCGCATTGTGGTGCGTGTGGCACCCGGATTAATGGCGTTGAAACGTAATGAACTATGCTCATATTCATCGGCTAAAACCTGCATCATGCCTTCGCAGGCAAACTTAGATACGCTATAGACTCCCCAATATGCTCGGCCTTTATGGCCAACACTTGATGTCGTGAAAATCACAGATGCCAGCGGAGCCAGACTGAGCACCGGAATTAACGCTTTAGTTAATAAAAATTGAGCCGTTACATTGGTTTGCATTACCTCGTCCCAGGTCGATTTTTCAATTTGATCGAAAGGGCCCAGTACACCCAACTGACTAGCGTTATGTACTAGTGCATCAAGTTTTCCATATTCACGTTTTATGGTATCCGCCAAGTCCTTATAATGCTCCTCGCTAGCGCCATTTAAATCAACGGGCAAAATAGCCGCTTGTTGTTTACCCTTTAACGCTATTTGATCGTAAACAGCTTCTAATTTTTTGACTGTTTTTCCTAATAAGATGACTTTTGCACCCAGGTCTGCACAGTGTAAAGCGAGCGTCTTACCAATACCCGCGCCAGCGCCTGTAATTAGAATGGTTTTTCCGTTTAAGGAGTCTGGTTGTGCTTTAAATTCATTCATATTATCTCGTATATTGTTAAATAAGCTACAATCTTAACTTTATTTTAATAAAAGACTCAATCTCTTTTGTGCCTGGCCGTGCTTTTTGTCATTATATGACAAATAAAATTAACAATAGGAATGAAATTTTGGAATATGTAATCGAATATGGTTTGTTTTTTGCAAAAATAGTGACTTTCGCCATTGCTATCATTGCAGTTGTTGCTGCTGTTATTGCCCTGGTAAGTAAACAAAAAAACAAGAAAGGGGAATTACAACTGATTGACCTTTCAGAGCAATTAAAAGACACAAAGAAAACAATTGAAGAAAAATTACTCACCCATCATCAATTAAAAGCGCGTCATAAAGAAGATAAAAAAAATCAAAAAGAACAAGACAAAGCCGCAAAAAAAGCAGCAAAATCGGGTCAGGATAAAAAAAGCTTAGCACAACTTTATGTGATCGATTTTAAAGGCAGTATTGACGCTAAAGAAGTGACCTCTTTGCGTGAGGAAATAACCGCTATTTTAGGGGTGGCAACTCAGCAAGATGAAGTCTTTGTCCGTTTAGAAAGTGGTGGCGGTATGGTACATGGTTATGGTCTTGCTGCTTCACAACTGCAACGTTTAAGAGATAATAATATTCCATTAACAATCTCGGTTGATAAAGTCGCTGCGAGTGGTGGTTATATGATGGCCTGTGTTGCGAATAAAATCATTGCCGCACCCTTTGCAATTTTAGGGTCAATCGGTGTTATTGCTCAGATCCCAAACTTTAATAAAGTATTAAAAAAGCACGACATAGAATTTGAGCAATTAACGGCGGGTGAATATAAACGCACATTAACCATGTTTGGAGAAAATGACGATGCTGGACGTGATAAGTTTAAGCAGGAATTAGAGGAAACACATGATCTATTTAAACAATTTGTTACCCAACAGCGCAGTCAAATTGACATAGATAAAGTGGCTACAGGTGAACATTGGTACGGTCTGCAGGCGATAGAGCGCAATTTAGTTGACCATATATCTACCAGTGATGACTATTTGTTAAGCCAGCTGGACAGCCGTCATATTATTCAAATCAAGTACACTCAGCGTAAGAAATTTGCGGACAAACTTGGACATGCTGCTGCTATCGCTTTAGAAAATAGTCTGCTAAAAATATTTCAAACTCAGTCGAATAAATTATTTAAGTAATAGTGTTTTTTTTAAACGAATATAAAAGCGAACTCGAATAAAAGTAACTTATTTGTTCAAAACAGTGCGTTTTTGAAAATATAGGTTGCTATTCGATTAAAGTTTGGATTATATAAAAAGCGAATTCACTAGAAGAATATAAATTTAAGTTTAAGTTTCTTTTCCGCGATTATGACTATGTAGGTATGTAAGTATTATGAGTAAATTTCTTGTTATTGTGGAGTCTCCGGCAAAAGCAAAAACGATCAATAAATATCTGGGCAAAGACTTTATTGTAAAATCAAGCGTAGGTCATATTCGGGATCTCCCAACCAGCGGCAGTGCGAAGAAAAAAATAGAGGCTAAAGGAACTAAGTCTTTGGCGGGCATGACGGCTGCTAAAAAAGAGAAAGAAAAAGCAAAGCGCACACAAAGTGCCTTGGTCGCTAGAATGGGCGTTGATCCTAACGATCATTGGAAAGCCAATTATGAAATCTTACCGGGCAAAGAAAAAGTTGTCGCAGAATTACAAAAATTGGCGGTTGATGCCCCTATTATCTATCTCGCGACGGATTTGGATAGAGAGGGTGAAGCGATTGCTTGGCATTTAAGAGAAGTGCTTGGTGGTGAACACCAGAAATATAAACGTGTTGTATTTAATGAAATTACTGAAACGGCTATTCAGGATGCTTTTGAGCACCCAACCGAATTAAATATTGATGGTGTTAATGCGCAGCAAACTCGCCGTTTTTTAGACCGGGTAGTGGGTTTTATGGTTTCCCCGTTACTCTGGAAGAAGGTCGCCCGCGGATTATCCGCTGGCCGGGTGCAATCTGTTGCGGTGCGTTTGGTCGTTGAACGTGAACGTTTAATTAAAGTGTTTAACCCCGTTGAGTTCTGGGATTTACATGCAGATGTGCAGAATAATACCAAATCTGATTTGCGCTTAGAAGTCTTTAAAGAAAAGGGTAAATTTTTTAAGCCAGTAACTGAAACTGAAACACTTACAGCTGTCGATCATCTTAAATCTGCAGAATATAAAGTACTGTCGCGTGAAGATAAACCAACAAAAAGTAAACCGAGCGCTCCCTTTATCACCTCGACCCTGCAACAGGCTGCAAGTACTCGTTTAAGCTTTGGTGTTAAAAAGACCATGATGCTGGCGCAACGTCTTTATGAAGCTGGTTATATCACCTATATGCGTACCGACTCGACTAACCTCAGTAAAGACGCGGTAGCGAGTGCGCGAGACTTTATAAGTGATGAATTTGGCAAAAATTATTTACCGGCAGAACCGGTGGTTTATAGCAGTAAATCGGGTGCACAAGAAGCTCACGAAGCCATACGTCCGTCCGATGTTGGCCAATTAGCGGCCTTACTGGTTGGCGTCGATCGTGATGCGCAACGTTTGTATGAACTGATTTGGCGTCAGTTTTTAGCCTGTCAAATGCCGCCTGCCTTATATGATGCAACTACGCTTGTGGTGCAGGCGGGTGATTATCAGTTACGCGCTAAGGGACGTACACTGCGCTTCGCAGGTTGGACAAAGGTGCAGCCTGTTGCTAAAACTCAGGTGGATGAAGTACAGTTTCCTGAGCTCGCCATTGGTGAGGTACTGCAATTAGTCGAGTTGGATCCTAAGCAACATTTCACTAAACCCCCGGCACGTTTCACAGAAGCGGCTTTAGTTAAAGAGCTCGAGAAACAAGGTATTGGCCGGCCATCGACCTATGCCAGTATTATTTCAACTATTCAGGATCGTGGTTATGTAAAAGTCGATAAGCGTCGTTTTTATGCGGTTAAAATGGGAGAGATTGTAAGCGATCGCCTTAGTGAAAATTTTGTTGAATTAATGAGTTATGACTTTACCGCGCAAATGGAACGTAATCTTGATGCCATTGCAGAAGGGAAAGCTAATTGGACTGAACAATTAGATGACTTTTATCAGGATCTCACCACCCTTTTAGAGAAAGCCGAACGCACGCCTGAAGAAGGCGGTATGCGTCTTAATGAACCAGTTATTATCAAAGAAATACATTGTCCTACCTGTGATCGTGAAATGGGCATCAGAACGGCTTCAACGGGGGTCTTTTTAGGCTGTTCCGGATATGCTCTTCCGCCCAAAGAACGTTGTAAAACAACCATCAATTTAGTAGATGGTGAAGAAGTGACGGATCTCCTATCAAGCGAAGATTTAGAAACTGCTGCGTTAATGGCTAAACAACGTTGCCCTAAATGCGATATGGCCATGGACAGTTATCTGGTTGATGAGAAAAGAAAACTGCATGTCTGTGGTAATAATCCTCTCTGTGATGGTCATATTGTTGAATATGGCGAATTCAAAATCAAAGGTTATGATGGTCCAGTTGTTGAATGTGACAAGTGTGGCAGTGATATGCAGTTAAAAGATGGCCGTTTTGGAAAATATATGGGCTGCACTAATGAAGAGTGTAAAAATACCCGTAAAATTTTACGCAGTGGTGAAGTGGCTCCCCCGAAAGAAGATCCTGTTGATCTGCCCGAATTAGAGTGCGAGCAAAGTGATGCGCATTTCATTCTCAGAGACGGTGCATCGGGTATTTTCTTAGCGGCAAATACTTTTCCTCGTTCTCGAGAAACGCGTGCGCCTAAAGTAGTTGAACTGGCACGTTTCAAAGATCGCATTTCGCCAAAGTTTTATTATTTAGCCGCAGCGCCGCAAAAAGATCCTGAGGATAACTTAGCGGTTGTCCGTTATAGTCGGAAAAACAAAGAACAGTATGTGATGACTGAAATAGAAAAGAAAGCGACCGGCTGGACCGCAAAGTATATTGATGGAAAATGGGTCGAAGAACAGACTAAAAAACGGGTTGTGAAAGCAAAGAAATAAGTGCACTTTACGCTGCTCGTTTGCTTTATCAGATTAACTAAAACAGTGCATGATATTTACATTAACAACTAGGGGCTTGAGCAGTATTAAGCCTGATACTGGGCAAGCCCCTAGGGTCTGTTGACCTTTGGAGTACGAATTTCGTTCAATCTAAAAGTGTTCTGAGCAAAGCATGCGTCGTTCACATAGTTATTCTATGTAAACGACGGATAACGCAGCACAGGACGCTTTTAGATGAACCCGCAGGGCAGCATTTGTGCATGCGATCGACTACGTTATCGCCTGCTTATGTAGAATAACTACAGGGCCTACGCTCGGTATTGTATGAAATGCGCACAAGTTGCTGC
>JBLHWW010000170.1:0-6877 GCA_047629075.1 Psychromonas sp.
ATAAGGAACATGGCAATCACATTTTCAAAATGCATAAAAAAAGCCAGTCAAGTGACTGGCTTTTTGAGCTTAATAGTAAAAGTTACATTGGTGTTACGATATAGAGCAAATCACCGCTAGATACCTGCTGACCGTTAGCATTGATAATACGTTCAACACGGAACTTAGTATCTCCGTCATATAACTCAGCATTCTGACGGTTAAAGCTGGCGAGCGTAATAGGAGAGAACATTTTCATCGCTTCCATTAAACCAAGCGTTTTCTCAATATTAACAATATCACCCTCTGCTACAAAATCAGGCTCTGCGGGTGAGGAAGCACGGTAAAAAATACCAGCACTTTGTGCCATTACTTTTAATTCATTACTGCCGTCAACTTGGATAGAAAGATTAGATTCACTCGTTGAAGCCGAAGCTTCCATCTCATCAATCATCACCTGTTGATCCAGCCTAGCCATGAATTTTGGTAAATAAGTTGTATCGTAGACGCCGCCCAAGAATATTTCATCTTTTAGAATACGTTTCAATAAAGGAATATTGGTGGCAATCCCTCTGATAACGACTTTATCCAAGAATTTCAATAATTTCTGAACAGTATCATTACGATCATTACCGCGACATATAAACTGCGCAACTAAGCTGTCGTAATATGGCGAAACCTCTTTACCCTCGGCAATCATCGACATTATTTCAATATCATCCTGCTCAGGAACAGAATATTCAACCACTTTGCCAGGATGCGGTAGCAGCTGCATAACACCATTATTATCCAATGCCGCTTTCTCCGCTGTTACACGGACTTCAATGGCATAACCTATCTTCTGCGGCTTAAGATCTTCGATGCTCTTACCCGATGCAATATCATACTGTGCAGTCACGATATCAATACCTGATGTTGCCTCCGTAACGGGATGCTCCACCTGCAAACGTGTATTCATTTCCATAAAGTAGATTGCATCTTGATCCAAGTCGTAAATAAATTCAACCGTACCTGCACCCATATAATCAACTGCGTCAGCAAGGGCTGCCGTATGTTTTAATACTTCCGCTTCTAAATGAGCAGGCAACATAGTTGATTCTGACTCTTCGACCACTTTTTGGTTATTACGCTGTACCGAACAATCTCGAATACCCAATACCTTAGTATTACAATGTTTATCACGTAATAGTTGAACTTCAATATGACGTAATGAAGTAATGTATTTCTCAAGGTATAAATCACCATTTCCAAATGCGCTACGCGCTTCTGCTGAAACCTGACTAAATCCGGAAAACATATTTTCCGCTTTTTCAATTACCAAAATACCCTTACCGCCACCACCGTTTACGGCTTTGAGTAACACCGGATAACCCATCGCATTAGCAATATCAAGTGCCTGCTCAGCCCCCGTCAGAATACCGTGACTGCCGGGCACGACAGGAACACCATTGTCTTGAGCGGTTTTAATAGCGTTAGATTTATTACCCATAGTCAACATGCTATTCATGCTTGGACCAACAAAGTTAATGTTATGACCAACACATAAATCGGCAAAATGAGGACTCTCAGATAAGAAACCAATACCCGGGTGCAGCGCATCAACTTCTTCATAGGCTGCAACCTTCAATACTGAGCTGGCATTCAGGTAACTTTCATCGGAAGTATTTCCCCCTAAACAAACCAGTTTGTCACCTTTACCTAACATATCGGCAGGGACAGATGTCATATCCGGATCGGACGCAACCAAGACAACTTTTATATTATTTTTCTGAGCGATACGAATTAATTTAACCGCTGTACAACCACGCGCATGGATCAGCACTTTCCTAACCGGTTCCATTAACTCGCGCGGATCTGCCTGTGAGAAATCATCTTCAGTGAGATCACAAATTGGCACAAAACCATCAAGCGCACGCTGGATAGTCTCTTCAATGGTGATCGACGGCAGGGGCATATTTTTATCAATTTCGCTTAATTTGTTATCAAGATCGTCTGAAAACGGATTAATAACTAAGGCATCCATGGCACCCGGAACGCGTGATAAATAGTTAGATAAAGTCGCTGTTGATGGCAAGTATGCGGGTACAACCATCTGTCCAGCAAAAGGCATATTGGTACCAGACAGGTAATAGGTTTGTGCTAAAGGATGGGTTACAAAACTTGCCTGTGCCCCCCCAGTACAGTCACCATATCCAAACATCACAACGGGTAGATCATTATCACGAATAAAACGTGTAATGCGGTCATTAACCACGGCCATAGAAAATAATGCAGATGCACCTTCTTTGGTTTGCATACCGCCAGAGCTGATAAAGGCCACGACCGGGAAATGGTGTTTAGCGCATTTCACTAACAAAGCACAGAATTTTTCGGCACTGGCCATATCAAAGGCGCCCGCTTGAAACGCCAGGTTTGAAACTGCAACACCAACTTTTTGGCTTGCTCCTGACTCTAATGCAAACTCACCAACACCTGTTATTAAACCACAAGGTTTAATTTTTTTATCAAGTGCATCTTCAATTGACAAACGGAAACCAGGAAACTCTAATAAGTTGGCGGTCATTAAATTGGCTTTTGATTCTTTAAAATCAGTAAAGAATTTACTCAAAATAATGTCCGAAGAATTATTCTTTTTGTTTTTCTCTTCGCGCAGTACAGCTTGAATCAACAGATCCTGATAACCCATTGTTAAACGATTCCAGAAATCTTTACGACGTCCGATCCGTACGGGATTGATTGCACCACTATATTCCGATGCACCATCGCGACTTTTGTAATACTCAGGTAATAATTTTTCGAATATATAGGTCAATACAACGAATAAACTGGAGTTCATCTGTGGATAACCAACACTCTTCCACTCTTCCACTTTTGCCAGAATGTCACCGCGTCCACTTTGATCCGTAAAATACTTTAACCACGCATTAAAGGTAGATTTTAATTGCTCATAATCATCATCACTTACTTTGTTTAAGGCTCCTTTTAACGAGCTACGCACTAATGATGAAACCGAATCACGGGATAACTGTTTGGTTGCCATCGCTTCTTTAGCAATTGAAGCAAGGTTGCCCATGGTATTGTCATAAAGCGCATTAAACACCAGCATATGGCGGCAATGAACAATAAAACATTCACGCGTTTCTTTATGTGCAACCACATCTATTGCAGTAAGCTTGCTGAGTTCTGGCCAAGAATCAGTAAGGGGTAATTTATTCTCGTCTTCGAGGTAGTCAATGACTGCCCGGAAATTATTTGCTGCACTGGTTTTCCAACGATTATATAAAGACCAAGTTAAATTAATTAATAATTCGCTTCTGGCATTATCATAATTTTGCTGTGGTTCTCCAAGAATAAATTTGGTGAAAATATTACGTTCAACACTTATATCATCACGTTTAGAGAGGAATTTTTTCCAGTTTTTATTGAGTGTATCGTCGTAAATTATTTTGTCTGGATTCTCCAGCCAATTAACAAAAACTTGTTTACGATCCGCTTCAATACGAGAGTCTAAATCACCCTCTGGCGCGGTAAGTTTAGAGAGACGCCCATACTCGTTCATTTGGATTGCTTTAATACGCGAACGCAGGGTTAAATAACGCATATAGCGGTAGGTAGTGCCGAAAGCATTATTATGAACAGTTGGATTTTTAGCAATTAAATGGACGTTATCGGAAGCATTTTCAACCGCAACTAATTTATTAGAAGGATCTAAATAACGCATCAAACTACGGTTATAATGCTCTAAGATATCCGGATACTCACGAACGAAACTAACTGACTTTGTCTCTATAGATAAAATGCTCGATACAATGGCTTTTTGCAGATTATGCTGACGTTCATCCTGATCCACCGGAGAGTAGTCAACAATCCCATCAATGCAGCCATTCTCATACAACTCTTCAGGAGAAACACCAACAGACTGGGCACACTCCTGCCACGATAGATTATACTTGCGGGCAATACTTTGTAAGCCTTTTGGCTGGATTGTATTAAAAATACCGTCACGCACCGACAATAAGATATTCGCAGTCGCCAGCGGTATTGCACCGCCAGAATAACCAACACCGACAACAATGCCAACGGTTGGTACATCAACATTTGCACTTTCAGTGATCATTTGCGAAATACTGTGTGCTTGGTTTTGACGGTTAGCTTCTTCGCCTGCATCGGCGCCAGGGGTGTCAATTAAGTACACAATGGGTAATGACAAATCAGCAAATTTGCGAATTGTCTTACTGGCAGCCAAGTGATGCTCTGGCATCCATGCACCGTTATTGGAGCTACGTTCTTGTGCAATAATACCGATACGACGCATATAACCGCCGAAATCAAACTCCATTTCAGCGCTGTAAAAAGCACCGTTTAGCTGCTCGGTGATAATTTTTCCGTTAAACCCAGCAACTATTTTTTTAGCTCCGGGACGTTTATTATCTTCGGCCGGTTGTACTGTTCGCGCAATATAGGCGTCAACATCAAGCTCATTGATAGTGGAAAGGTTTGATTTGATGCGCGCGCGATCAATCAATCCTTCTAAACCTTCAGTATTTGAAGGAAGTGAATTGTCTGGAAATAATGAGAAATCTTTCGCGATATGCTCAGCATGAAGAAATAATGGATCTGCAATTTTATTCGCTTCAAAATGAGAAGAAGAAGGTTTCACTGGCATACGATACCCTTAAAAATAGTGATAGAAAAAATAAATTGCCATAATTTACAACTTATTAACTTATGAATCCACTGTTGATTTTAACTTCATATTAAAAACATTAATTAACAAACCGTAATATAGGTAATAAAAATTAACAAAAAATAGCTTTAACAGCAAAAAAAGTTAAAGGTTAGATCTTCCTGTTTTATATAAAGTTGATTGTTATGAGCAAGATATATGCAATGTTCTTTACAAAATCGTTGATGATTAAATTTTTCTATAGAGCAATTAAATTTAAGTTAAGTGCCTTTGTTCAAAAAATCAATAACTCAGCTCATTTCGATTACACTTAACATACTGCATGTTAATAGTTAAAAGCGATATTAATTTAGGGCAATATTTGTGTTGGATGATAAACACTTAATTGTAACTGCCCCTGAGACCATCTTAAATTACCTTTTAATAAAATACTATTATGCAGTCCAAACTGTGTGCCCAATGTTTTAAAATGATTTAAGGTTTTTCGGTTCAGATTGACTTTCAATTTGCCATCTAAAGTCAATTGCAAGCCTCGATTAGTTTGCTGCACTGCTGTAACTTGCCCTTTGATATATTGATAACCTTTATCTTGAAGCGATAAATTGTGCGCTTTTAAAGGACTAAAGTCTGCCCATACTCCTTTTTTTGCCAGACGCGCTTGTCGCTCTGTATTCTGAAAGCATTGCCAGAACAGATCATTTCTTCCTATTACCCAATGTCTGGCAAGGCCGGATTGTAACTGTAACAAGCTTAAATTAGTTCCGGTTTGGGTAAATACATAGGCCAATAATCGGCCATATTTATCGAATTTGGTTTGGTCAAAGATTAACTGTAACTTGTCACCCCTTTTGACCTGTTCTTCTAATAGACGCTTTGCCGCCAGTGCAAAAGGCTGAGATTGACGCTTATTCGAATAATCAATTTCGGGCGTATTAATACCGATAAAACGAACTAATTGCCCATTATCCAGGGTCACGGTATCGCCGTCATTAATATATTTTAACGTGACGGTTTTATGCACTGAAAATTGCGGGCAATCAGCCAATAATGATGTTGAAAAAAGAACATACAATAGCAAGCTAAATAATCGCACAAACAAAATCCTCGCTGAATATGAAAAACCGTAAAACAGATTAGAATTAATCCCAGGCTGCATTATTAAAAACAGGCAATCCGCAAAAAGCATTCAAAAGCATCACCATAGATTACATTTTTCAACATTCAATGACAACCGACTTAACCCCTGTGAAAAATCGGTTTGTTGGACTGCAGAGCATCTCTTTTATTATCCGCTATTATGGTGAGTAGACTACACTCTAACATGTGCCTTTAGTATTCTTGAGAAGGTATTTGTGGGCATTGCAATCACACTTAAGGCGTATTTTAGCAATGAAGAAATCCACTACGATACGGTTAAACATCGACGAGCCTTAACACTGTAAAACTGATCTCGGTCAGCTCATCTGCGCGCTCAAGAAGTTACTAAAGCTGTTGTGCTGTAAAAATCACCTGAGGGCCTCTGTGCCTGCAAATAGTCCCCTATTATTGATCGGTGTGAATAATCTCACGGACAAGCATTACCCGTTGGTCAGTGAACATAAACTGCAGGACCTGTTTCCGAATTGCTCACCGGGCACTATTCCCGCAATGGGTGCACCCTACAAAGTAAAAATGTTAATCGATGACAGTTTACTTGCTTCCAAATCTGTCTATATTGAGTCGGGATAGCATCAAAACCTGCTTAAACTAACTCATCAGGAAGATAACAATTTAGTTGCTAATATGCTGCACGGCGATTAATAAGCTAATAAGAGAATGATTGCTAACCGCTATTATTGTCAGTTTATTGAAAATCATGATCAAATTTTTGCTTTAACTCATACTATTATTCTCTCGGCTTTACCCAAGCTCACCAAAAATAAAATTGACTGTAATACCAAAGCCACTACTTTTAAGTAGTAGCTCCTGTTTCTATCTTTTTTGGCAAAGAACTCATTATAAATTTTAATCGACAAAATAGTTGCCACCAGTATAAGTGTAATTATGTTAGCAATTATAGTTGTGGTAAATAGACTCTGCAGGTTTTCTCTTACTATTGGATAGATATTAATCTATAGTTTGCTGATAGGTTATAGAATAAGCTATCATATTTTTATCCAAAACTCTCATTGGGCATTATCGAGTTGGACGCCATGATCCGCTTTGCCACAC
>JBLHWW010000171.1:0-6744 GCA_047629075.1 Psychromonas sp.
CAACTACGTCGGCGGCCTGGTTGGTTTCAACCGAGACAGCATTGACGCCAGCTACGCCACGGGCAGTGTGACCGTTACTGGCGCCTACGCCGGCGGCCTGGTGGGTTACAACGACGGCAGCATTGACGCCAGCTACGCCACGGGCAGTGTGATGGCTAGCAACTACGTCGGCGGCCTGGTTGGTTTCAACCGAGACAGCATTGACGCCAGCTACGCCACGGGCAGTGTGGTGGGTAATAGCGAAGTCGGCGGCCTGGTGGGTTACAACGACGGCGGCAGCATTGACGCCAGCTACGCCACGGGCAGTGTGGAGGCTAGCATCTTCGGCGGCGGCCTGGTGGGTTACAACGATATTGGCACAGTGACGTCCAGCTACTGGAATACAGACAGTTCGGGGCAGTCAGTTGGAATCGGGTTTGACAATAATGGCCCTCAAACGGTGACAGGTCTCGACAATGCTCAAATGTTGCTGACAACGTCCTTTAGTAACTTTTCTATCAATGCTGGAGACCCCACTGTAGCCCTCATCGACCGGCCCGATTGGGTGATTATTGACGGCTACACCACGCCGTACTTGTGGTGGCAGGACGATGATAACGATGGCGTGCCAGCCTATCAGGACGCGGACTACGACGGAGACGGTGTCAATGATGGCGATGAAGTCGCCGCAGGGACCGATCCTCTCGATAGCGAAGATTACCCGGCTACTGGACCCAGCTCTTGGTGGCGCTTTAAGTTAATGTTGCCTTAGAGATAGAGATAAAGGGTTCAGCCCAGTAACAACAGCGTTAGAGAGTGAGGGTGTTAATGGCTAGAAGAAAGGGACTGTTTTCCATACTGTCCGAACTAATAGTCGTGATCACCCATCACAATGTTATAACCCGAACTCAGGCTGGCGCTTTTATAAGGCGCAGCCTTGAAATGAATATTATTTATTAAAAATATGAAATGGAGAACCTCGTGAAAAAATTAACAATTATCGTACTTTTAGCTGTATTTTCGTTGCCTACCTTTGCTGCTAAGGCTTGGGTCAGAGATGCTAAAATTGAAAGAACATTGATAGAAGATGGCGTCTTTGGTGATTGCATGATTGCTTTGGATAAAACCATTGCGTCGGCTGGCTTGGATTGTCCAAGCAAGTTTGTTTCATTGAGCTGTGATGGTACATATGTGGCGAAAATCTCAGCGCAAAGAATGTTTGATGCTGCGCTAATGGCTTTTGCTCTGGATAAGCCTGTCAATGTCAGGATAGATGATGGCTTAAAACATAACGGATATTGCGTAGCTTACCGCTTGGATGTTTTTAAGTAATGCTTAAAGTATCCATTTTTTTCGTCGTGGCTATCGTTACTGTGGCTGTATATATGAGTCAGGCAGAAAAACCTCTGAATGAACCAGACGCTTCAGTATCAACTGAAATAACTAGAGGTACACACACTGTACCAGCGCAGTTAAAACCCTATAGGGTTAGTGATGAAGTGGATCACGACTCTACTCATTTAGTATCAAGGCGTATTCCGGAAAGGGCAGGCTTACCTATGGAGGATCAGCCAGAGAAAAAGTTGCTGGTTATGAATCAAGACGAGTTTGTTGATGCTGATGATGCGTCTTACAACACCGACAATGGCATCACTTACAATGCTGGTCCCTTCATCGATGCTGATGACACGCTCTATGAACCCGGTGATGGAACGGTTTATAATGATGGCCCTTTCATTGATGCTAATGAATAGTGGTCTATCCTATCTCGTCGATAAATCGCTTGATGCTACTTTGATTAAATTAAAGTTACTTCGGTAGCCTTTTTTGATTCTGCTACTGACTGTTCTTGGCACAAAGTAAGCTATCGGCTCCGATAGACTTGTAGCTGCCTCACAATTTTTATTGCCATTGCTTGAAGCCAATAAATTAATCCCCATTATCGATAAAGAGTTTAACTTCGATGATATTCAGCTGGCACATAAATACATGGAGTAAAATCAGCAGGTGGGTAAGATAATTGTGAATATCTAGTGTTGCAGTCGCTGTGCTGACGGTCGACGAGTATAGGCGAAACAAACGCCCTATTCGTGGCCACTCTACCCTATCCGTCCGGAGTACGGCAATGCCGCATAACTGCTGAGGCGGTCGCCAACTACTATAAATATACTAATTGCTCGCACATCGATCATTAATTACCCGTATTTATAATGCTTATTGTTAGAAATTTTGTTTGCATTTCAGATTTTGAACACTCTCCGAAAAAAAATCTAAACTCTTTTTGGTAACTAAATTTGGAGCCCTTAACTATAAGCGGTCGCTCTAATGGATTGTCAGAATACACAACTAATCCCTGATGAATTTTAGAACCGCTCACCTTAGCAAGCAGTTGACAGTACTTACCCTTTTAATCTAGCGGTTTAGGTAAGCCGATCCGCCGCATTCAAAGAAAGATTCATCGATTTAAAACGATACCAAAAAACAGCTAATAGCATAATTGGCGTTTGCACCACAAAGAAAACAGCAGCGAATAATAAATATTCACTGTTGTTAAATACACTCACGGCAATCATCGCCACTAAAGCCAAATTCCTGACCGGAAATTCAAAAACCAGTGCGCCACTATCGAATCTATTAAGGGATAAAAAATAACAAAAAGTTGTAGCCGCAATGATTGATGTAACAGTAAACAGCGCGGCAAGTATGATTAAATCTGAAAATTGATCGGCTATTTTATTTTGATACTGGATGAAAATAGAAAGCAGTAACAACAACAAACCAAGAGCGCCTAACCGCTCTAGCATAGGCTTTATTTTATTCATAAAGTTAGTTTGAAAATAACCTAACAACATGCCAAGAATGACGGGGCACAATAACAGTAGGGTTAATTGCAACGATTGCGCTTTGATCAATTCATTGAGCCCTGGACTAACAGGCAATAACACTGGAAATATAGTAGAAAGCAAAACCGGTAATAGAATCACACACAAAAGACTGTTAACCGTTGTTAATGTGATAGAAAGGGCAATATTAACTTTCGCAAAGAAACTATAAACATTAGAGATGGCACCACCCGGGCAAAAAGAAACTAATAACAGTCCTACTGCGGTAGTTGTTGATGGTTCGGTTAAAATAATGAGCAGCCAAGCGATAAAAGGCAACATTAGCATTTGCCCTAACGTTGCGATAAATAACACCATAGGGCGTTTTGCTAATGCTCTAATATCTGCGTATTTCAGGTTTGCCCCTACAATAAACATCAGAAAGAAAACAAGTAAAGGTATCGACTTTTCAAGCATTTATAGTATCTCTTAGCTAGGGTGCCAGATGCTAATGACACGGTTTTCCCGTATTTGAATGGGCTTCTATTATTTTATGGGTTAATTTATGCTTGAGTTATTGCAACGATAGGTACGATAAAAGGAATTAAATAACCCGTAAATTAATTATCTATTTTATGAAGCATATTGAGTGTCGTGGAGGGCAGCTCTTGAAAGAGTTGACGATACTCTCCCGCAAAGCGGCCTAGTTCAACAAACCCCCAGTTGAGTGCAATATCAACGACCCTATTATTTTTAGGGTGAGAAACTAATAACTCTCGTCTAACATTATTTAAACGCAATAACCTTAAATAACGGATAGGTGTAACGCCTAAATATTCTTTAAAGCCGTATTGTAGGTTTCTTTCACTTAAATTCGCTATTTGGCATAGCTCTGGAATGGTCGGAACGTCTACAGAATAATGATGTAAATAGTCGATGACTCTGTGCACACCTACAAGTCGATTAGATTGGCTTGTTTTTTTTTCCACGCTGGGTGTTGTTATACAGAGAACATCAAGTAATAGCCTCAGCACACTATCAGCGATCATGCACAGCGCATTACTCTTGGTTAATATTTCAGGATTATTTTGAATAACATTAATAATATTATTTAACCCTTGTGCGTAACGATTTAAAGCCAGAGGATCAGTCATCGAGGCTTTACTAACTAACCAATTAGGAGGAATTTCTTCTCCTGTGAGACGCTCTATATCACGACTAAAGGTTTCCCTATTAAAGGCACCAACAATAAAGCTTAAGTTACATTTAAAGCTTGCATCCCAATAACCACCAGTCGCTTGAAGAATACTGTTCTTTTGTGGTGTTTTTCCACAAAAATTAAAATCTATGCCATCGCATAGAATAGCGGAAAATGGCACGAAACTACTCGCAGGGGAAGCTTCGAGCAACGCTCCCGCAGTCAATACTTCACGAAAAATTTGTACGTTACCTAAATTTACTTCTAAGTAATCACCTTGCAACTTACCTGGCTGTAATTGGGTATATCGGCGATTTTTATTGACTTGAAACTGTGCTAACTCATCAATATCAGAGGTTGATATTCCCCTGATATTCTTCATGGATGATTTATTCTTCACCGCCATCGCTTTTCAACATCCTTTTTGAAATAATTAAATTAACCGGAATAAGAGCGTATTTTTCGGAAAATGCATACTCATGAATATAAAATATTGATAAATTGACATGAAAATTAATGAAACTGTACGCTAAATATACTATAAATTGATTTAAAGTGTAATCAGTGATGGTTGGTATTTTATAAAAATCAGTCATCGATGAAATACATCGGTGAATTTAACTTAAAAACTATGGAAGTATTTATGACAAAAATAATAGGCATTCTTTTAACCGTCATGTTTCTAGCCAGTTGCGCTGAACAGCCAGAAGCACCTCAAGCCGATACAAAGGCGCAAACTGCGACTAAAAAACCTAACATTTTACTGTTAGTTGCTGATGACACCGCATTTGGGGATATCGGAGCCTATGGTTCGGAAGTACACACACCTAATATGAATGAAATTGCTAATGCGGGCATTCGCTTTACTAACTTTCATGTATCACCTGTTTGCTCAGTAACACGCTCAATGCTGTTTACTGGTAATGATAATATCGAAGTCGGTTTAGGATCATTTGATTACTCTGTTTTTCCCCCAACAAGAGGGAAAAAAGGATACGAAGGCTACCTAACTGAAGATGCAGTGACTATTTCTGAATTATTGAACGATGATGGTTATGAAGTCTATAAGTCAGGTAAATGGCACTTAGGAGGTAATGAAGGTGGTCAAGGACCGCTAGAGTGGGGATTTACCAAGGAGTTTGGTATTTTATCAGGTGGTTCAAATCATTGGAATGACTTTGCAATGACCCCTGATTTTAAAGATCCTAATGGACTAAATGTTAAAAGGAAAGAAGATTGGACATTAAACGGCGAACCATATGATCGACCAGAAGGTGTTTATTCTGGTGAGATTTATACTAACCAAATGTTAGAGTTCATCAAAGATGGCGCTAAAAAAGAGAAGCCTTGGTTTGCCTATATGGCATTCACTACAGCCCATTTTCCGATTCAAGCTCCGCAAGAATTGATCATGAAATATTATCCTAAATACCTAGAACTAGGTTATGCAGGATTAAAAAAAGCGAGATATACAAGCTTAAAAAAACAAGGGTTAATTTCACATGAAGCAACTGAAGCACCCTTTAATAGCTTAACTAAACGTTGGGAAGACCTTTCTCAAAAAGATAAAGAGAAACAAGCAAAAATCATGGCAACTTATGCAGCTATGATTGAAGATCAAGATAACAGGATTGGTCAAATTCTCACATATTTAAAAGAGTCAGGTCAGTTAGATAATACACTTATTGTTTACATGACAGATAATGGCCCCGAAGGATTAGAGCCAACCAACCCTAAAACAGGTAATCCTGAATTAGCTAAATGGATTGAAAAACAATTTGATTCTTCTTTTGAAGCCATTGGCACCGCCAACTCTCAAAATGTTATCGGTACTTCGTGGGCCAATGCAGCAACAGGTGGCTTACAATGGTGGAAATGGTTTGTTGGTGAAGGTGGTATACGCGTTCCATTAATGATTGTGCCTCCAGGTGGATTTAATACTGATTACGCACGTGCGGGCCAAAAATCAAATGCGGTTGTGTATGTTAAAGATATACCGATGACTATTTTAGAATATGCCGATGTTAAACACCCAATGACACAATATAAAAATAAGAAAGTGATACCTCCAAGTGGTATTAGCATGAAACCTTTCTTAGATGGACAGTCTGAAGTTGTTAGAACAGAGAAAGATTGGTGGGCATTTGAACTGTTTGGCAACGGTTATATTATGCAAGGTGAGCTTAAAGCGATGAAAGTACGAACTGGTATGTTTGGTGATGGTAAATGGCATTTATATAATGTTGTTTCAGACCCGTCAGAATCAAATCCTTTAGAGAAAAAGCAACCTGAAAAATTAAAAGAGATGATTGCGCTTTACGACTCTTATATTGCGAAAAACAATATTTTACCCGTCGACGCAGACTGGAGTGCGTTTAAAGGAGCAAGTGAATAATAAGGCTCTTTGATTAAGCATTAATATAAAATCGTGACTATGGCGGCAAAGCTGTAGTTCACGTTTTTATATAAGGATAAAAGTGCTTTTAGCGAAAATAAATGAATATTAACTGTTTGATTTTTAATTAAAAAATCGCTTTAACTATCAAAAACAAATCATCAATTATTTTATTAAAATATTTACAATGAAAAATTTATGAAAACAACATCTCCTCAACATAGACAACCGCGACGAGCGGCTAATCACGAACCAACAGTTGAGGTAATTGATGGCGATCCTCGACAGCGACAACTGTTTTCGAAGAGCTGAAGTCGAAAGATAAGTCAGAGTGACCACCATCAGTAACG
>JBLHWW010000172.1:0-6619 GCA_047629075.1 Psychromonas sp.
AATGCAGTCTTTAGCAACTACAATTTACCTGTATTTAAATTAAAGCAGGGTGTTTTTTCTTTTTAAAAACAGACAAGGAATTGAGGGAATATATGGATCAAGTCGTTAATGTTTTTTTTGCGTCCCTGCCTTCCTTGAGCATCTTTGTTTTAGCTGTGCTGACCATAGCGGGATGCCATTGGTTTTTTATTACGCAGCATCCCGAATTGGGTAACGAACGAAAATTTCCTATTCAGATTTTAATGTTGGCGCTGACTATTATCTCGGTGTTAGCCGTTGTTATTAACTTACCTGTAAACGAAAGTGCTCGTAACCAGATAATGGGATTAATTGGTATTCTCCTGTCGGGAATTATTGCGTTCTCATCAACCAATGTTATCTCAAACTTAATGTCTTATGTTTTGCTGCGCATAACAAAACCTTTCCAAACTGGCGACTGTATAAGCATAGGTGATTTTTTTGGTCGTGTCGCCGAGCGCGGCTTATTCGACACTGAAGTTCAATCGGAAAACCGGGAATTTATCGCTTTATCTAATACATATCTGGTTAACAACCCAGTCTCTACCATTCGTAAGTCAGGCACTCTCGTGTCTGCGACCTTGTCATTAGGCTACGATCTGCACCATTTGCAGATTGAACCTTTACTTATCAAAGCGGGAGAAAAAAGTGGACTTGCTAGCCCCTTTGTTTATATTATTGAACTTGGCAATTTTTCGATCACTTACCGAACTTCAGGGGTACTGATCGAGTTCAAAGGACTGCTTACCGCCCGTTCAAATCTATTCCGAAGTATTCTCGAAACCTTACACAGTGAAGGTATTGAAATCATGTCTCCTGTTTTTATGAATCAACGTAAAATGGATAATGATAAAAAGATTATTCCAACTTTTGTACACGCGGCTGCAGATAAAAAGATTGTCGATGCGGAAGGCATCGTTTTTGATAAAGCAGAGCAGGCTGCACAGATAGAAGATGAAAAAAAATTTAATGGATAGTATCAAAGATTTAGAGAGCACCCTGACAAACACGGCGGATGAAAATAGGCTGCAACTGCTCGCGAGTATAAAAAGAAACGAGAACGGCTTGATGTTGTTGATAATACGGAAGCTGAAGAAAACAGAGATACCAGTCCGGGCAGCGCAACAAAGACTGACTAAGTGCAGCGCTGGCTTTTGAAATTAAGCCTCTTATTCGAGTAAAGATTCAACCTATTTAGCCGGGCAGCTTAGTCAGCAATGTTTTTGTTGGTTTTCGTGCCTGAAAATAGGATAATTGCATATACTTATTTTTATCTAACTCTGGTGTCTTTATAGGGGCCAGTTATAACTTGTTTATCAATTGAATATGTTAGGAAAATACACATGAAAATTATTGGATTTGCTGCAACTAACCACAAGAAATCGATTAACTATCAAATTGTGAAATATGCCTGTGGTTTTTTAAAAAATCATGAGGTTGAAATCTTAGATTTAAATGATTATGAGCTGCCCTTATATAGCCAAGATAAAGAAGAAGAAATAGGGCACCCTGAAATCGCAAAAGCATTTCTGAATAAGTTGTCAGCCTGTGATGGGATTGTGATCTCTTTTGCCGAGCATAATGGTTCCTACACAACGGCTTATAAAAACTTATTCGACTGGTGCTCGCGCATAGAGCCAAAAATTTTCCAAAATAAACCCATGGTTTTGTTGTCCACCTCACCTGGTGCAAGGGGCGGGGCAAGCGTCTTAGGAACCGCGGTGCAGGCCGCTCCCTATTTTAACGGACTGGTTAAAGCGAGCTTATCAATACCCAGTTTTTTTGATAATTTTGATGCTAAAAAGCAACTGTTGATCCATCCTGAGTTGAATGAACAGCTTAAAGATGCAATCAGTCATTTAAATCATTTAAAATGATAGGAAGATCTTTATTATTTTTTTTGTCGATAATAGTACAAGGGCAGGTGAGCAGTGAATAGCTTACTGTGAAAAAACATTGTTGAATTTACTTTTGGAGCCTTTATGTTACGTATTACTATATTCGTTTTACTCAGTTTATCGGTGTTAGCTTGCAGCGTAAAACCGGCAACTGATTACGTGATAGACCACAATTTTGCTCAGTATCAACATTTTGCATTTGTTGCCACTCCCAAAGGTGCGCTTGTTAGTATAGACAGTCCGAGAATAGAATATGCATTAATTACCTCACTAGGCGAAAAAGGAATCAGTCAAACAATCAAGGAACAAGCAGATTTATTGGTGAATTATCATATAGACAGCGCGACTGAACTTGAATCATATGGCAGTCAGATAGGGGTTGGAATCTTTAGCGGTGGAAGTAGTATCGCCATGAGAAGCCCTACTCGTTTCCGCGAACGTCATTACGGTAAGTTAGTCATCGAATTTTTGAATCCAACCAGCCAATCAATAGTATGGCGTTCTATTTCTCAAAGCCCGTTGCTTGAGACAATGGGGGCGGTTAAACGTGCGGAATTTATTACTGCTCAAATTGAATTAATGCTCAATAATTTCCCTCCAAAGGGTAAATAAAAGCTTTTTACGCTGATCTTATAGCAGATATAGTCACTGCCTTTATTCAAGACGTTATTTATTGATAACATGCTTATTTTACAATTTCAAAAATGCCGGCAGTAAACTTGCCAAACGGTTATCAGGAGGTCACTTATTTTTTATTTACACACTTACATAAGATGCAGTATCAATTTAGGCTTATTAATAATGTTATCTGGCTGCGCTTCTTTTGTAGCACAAAAATCTTCAGTTTCCGGGCAGCCGACAGCTATCACTACCTATTTTGACTATCGGATAGTCTCGCCAGACAATCAAATTATTACCCTTCAGGATTTGTCGCATCAGGTGAGAAATGCCGACGTGGTGCTGATTGGGGAGTGGCATACTCACAGTGGTATTCATCGTTTTGAAACGGATCTGCTGAAAGCACTATTTTTGCAGAATCCTAATATAACACTCTCTATGGAGCAATTTTCGCGCAACAGGCAGGAAATTGTGAATCAATATCTTGCGGGTGAAATTGGAGAAACAACCTTGATAAAGCAAGCTAACCCGTGGCCGAACTACGAAAGTGATTACCGTCCTCTAGTTGAATTTGCTAAATTGAATAAACTTGATCTTATTGCTGGCAATGCACCTAATAACATTGTCAGTTGTATCGGAAGAGAGGGGCTTGATTATATTAATAGACTACCGGCAAAACAGAGGATTTGGCTAGCCGAGCGTATTTCCACAAAACCTTCTGCATATAAAAATCTATTTCTGGCCTCAATGCATCATGGCAATGAAATACAAAATAATCAACAATTTGCAGCGCAAATGGCCTGGGATGAGACAATGGCGGAAAGTATCGTCCACTATTTAGATGTGCACCCTGATAAGCAGGTTATGCACATTGCCGGTAACTTCCATGTTGAAAATGGCCTCGGTATTGCGGCTGGCATTCTGCGCAGAGAAGCTGATTTAAAGATAGTGATAGTAACACCTGTGAGTATCGAACGGGTGCTGGAGAAAGGCGTTGGTGGCTACCGTCTGCAGGTTATACCACCACCGCAAAAATTCGTAAAAAGTGAAAATAGGATAACTTACTTCAAGTCACTTGCTGTGCGTAATCACAGTTTACAATGCCTTCAATAGGGCCTGACTTTATTCGCTGAAGCATGTTGAGGGAGAAACCCTGTGAGTGATGCTCCTTCAACATTAGCTTCCTAACTTAATGGAAGAGAAAGTTATCAGTGTCATTCATAGATGCGTTTCTTTTTCGTTTTGATAACCGCAATATAAGCATGCCAACTTGAAAAAGCCAGAACCGGCATTATCACGATAAAACCTACCGCAGAGGTTAAAAATCCCAGAAACACAAAAATAATCAGTATTAATCCCCACACTAACATGGCATGAAAATTATTAATGACAGCTCTGGTTGAGGTAAATATTGCCGTCATAATATCAACTTTACGTTCCAGTAAAATTTGTGGAGTAAAGGCTGAAAGAACCAGAACGGCGACTAAGATGAGTGCGCCTAAGACCGTACCCAAGCTTAAAAAAGCCAATAATTCTTCAAATGTCGGATTAAGTGAAGCGGGATAAAGCGCATAAACGAGCACCGCAATGCGCAACCAGGCGGTCATAATAAGCAGTATAATAACGGCAAATGCCCATGCACCAACGGGATTACGAAACATTGACTTAACACTATGAGAAAAAGAGGGTTTATGACCTTTTTCTAACTCCCAAGAAATATCATAGAGTGCCGCGGCAAAGACTGGAGCAATCAAGGTAAAGGTAATAGTCATGCTTATATTGATAAGATGGTTATCTGTTTCACGGTAAAGATACATAATAACAACTGGTATTAAACTGAAAATCACGCCATAAACAAGGCTAATTAACGGTGCGGCGATAAAATCTTTTACGCCCAGTGATAACCAATGCAAAGGGGCGAAAATTTCAACTTTATTGCTTCCTATGGTGCGCGCATATTCATGGTTGTGCTCTTTATTAGTTGGACTTAACGGCATACTATTCTCCTATGGACAGCAGGTTTTACCAAAGAAATTAATCAATTGATCAAGTATTGCACAGAAAAATAAACCCTAACAAGGGGTGGGTTGCATTCGAAGATTATTCTGAATAACATTCACAATGCAGTTAGAGTTTATTTTAACAAGCTAGACTGATCCCCATTTTAGTTCTTTTGGTATTATATTCGTTACTATTCGTTTAGCACTATAGTTCACCTTTAAAACATGACACATAGCACTTTAAATTTTATCAGTTCTAAGGTAATGAAATCCTATCTGATGAATAACATTGTTTTAGCTTGTGCAGCTAGATTTCAAACTGAGACCAACAAAAATTCAAACAGAGCATGGTTTATGATCTATCTTCTGATCCCTTATTCATTGATTTATAAAAGAATAGACCAGTATGCTAGAAAATAGAAAAAAGATTGTTATCACCCGCTTTTTTATTCTGTTTTTATTATTGGGATCAATAAACTATTTGATGCGGCTTGTGTTGATTCATTGCCTTTATAAATAAAATGCACGTTATGAGCGCGATAACCGAGCAATAAACCATAATAGATTATGCACCGCTTTAAAAAACTTTTAACAATTTGTTATATTCAAATAAAGGACGGCACTATGAGCAGTTTTAGAAATGAAAGTGACAGTCTGGGGAATATTGATGTTCCTGCGGACGCACTTTATGGCGCACAAACCCAACGAGCAATAAACAACTTCCCGATCAGTGGCCTAACCATTCCAAAAGGTTTTATTCAGGCATTGGCTTTACTCAAAAAATCTGCTGCACAGGCTAATTTAGAATTAGGCTTGCTCGACCAGAAAAGAGCCGCGGGTATTATCCACAGCGCAAACTTGATTGCCTCAGGCAAACACCTGGATCAGTTTCCCGTTGATGTATTTCAAACCGGCTCGGGTACCAGTACCAATATGAATATGAATGAGGTGATCGCAACACTTGCTGGCAACACCATCGACGCCAATGATCACGTTAATATGGGGCAGAGCAGCAACGATGTTATTCCAAGTACTATTCATATTAGTGCCGCTATTGCACTCAGTAATCACCTTCTACCTGCCTTAAAGCATCTGCATAAAATTATTCTAAATAAAGCGCTTAATGTAAGCGAACATATTAAAACCGGGCGTACTCACTTGATGGATGCTATGCCTGTCAGTATGGGGCAGGAACTATCCGGGTGGGCGGGGCAAATTGAGCAAGGAATAGCAGGACTGGAATCGGTGCGCAATCGCTTACATCGTTTAGCCCTCGGTGGCACAGCCGTGGGAACCGGCATCAATACCCATCCTGACTTTGCGCAAACTTTTTGCGCTGCGTTAACAAAAGATACCGGCCTTAAATTTGAGCCGAGTGATAATTTTTTTGCAAGTTTAGCCGGTCAAGATGTGGCTGTGGCATTATCCGGGCAATTAAAAGTGGTTGCGGTGAGTTTAATGAAAATAGCCAATGATTTACGCTGGATGAACTCTGGCCCGTTAAGCGGCATCGGGGAAATTGAGCTTGAAGCATTGCAGCCAGGATCCTCAATCATGCCGGGTAAGGTAAATCCTGTTATACCTGAAGCGGTCGCAATGGTCTCTGCACAGGTCATAGGTAATGACGCAACCATTACTATTGCCGGGCAATCGGGTAATTTTGAGCTTAACGTTATGTTACCTGTGATTGCTTATAATCTGCTGGAAAGTGTGGAAATACTGGCGAATTCAGCGAGTTTGCTGGGCGATAAAGCGATCGCAGGTTTTATAGTCAAAACTGATAAACTGCAGCAGTCGTTGGCCCGCAATCCTATCTTAGTGACCGCCCTTAACCCTATTATTGGTTATGCGAAAGCTGCTGAAATTGCCAAAAAGGCTTATCGGAGCGGCCGAAATATTATTGACGTGGCAGAGGAGGAAACGGATCTCAGTCGTGAGCAATTAACTGAAATTTTGGACCCTACTGCGCTAACCACGGGAGGTATTCGTAAATAACCGAGCAGTCACCACTAAAGGATACCTTAATATTTTTAGCTAAAAAAAGTTGTGCATTAAAAGCTAATCTCACTGCAATTTAGGGGGTAA